>JARBUP010000038.1 GCA_029239575.1 Bacillota bacterium | reverse complement strand
GAAGGATGTTTTTCTTCAATGAACCTTGCACTTGTTACAAATGATGACATGAAAAATGTATATAAAAATTATGAAATATTGTGTGAAAAATTATCTTTAAATCAACATGATATGGTTCGAACTTATCAAACTCACACAGCAAATATAAGATATGCGTCCGATGAAGATAAAGGAAAATTCTTTAATGAAATTCCTGGATATATAGATGTGGACGGCTTAATAACTGATAAAAAAAATATTGCTTTAACAACATGTCACGGTGACTGCACACCAATATATTTTTATGATCCAATAAAAAAAGTCATAGGAATGGCACATGCGGGTTGGAAAGGAACAGTTCAAAATATTGCTGGTAACATGGTAAAAAAATTCAAAAATGACTTTAATTCAAATCCAAAGGATATTATTTCTGTTATAGGACCTTCACTTTGTCAGAGTTGTTTCGAAGTAGATGAAGATGTTGCAAATATTTTTATAGATACAGATAAAAATTTTAAAAATTATATGATTACAAAAGGAAAAAAATATCATTTTGATTTGTGGGAAATAAATAAATATTTAATGATGCAGGAAGGTATGTCATCAGAAAATATTGAATTAAGCAGCTTATGTACTAAATGCAATAATGACATGTTTTTTTCCCATAGAGGACAAAAAGGTATGCGAGGTTTAATGATTGGAATTATTATGATGAAATAAATTTAAAATAAATAGTGAGGAAACTAATGATAAATTTTGAAGATATAAAAAATAGCAATGAAATAAAAACATATATAAGCAAAGCAGACGAATCTTTAATATCATTAGGATATACAGAGCATTCATTTGCTCATGTAATTAAAGTTGCAACTGTTGCAAATGAAATACTTGCTAAACTAAGTGAATACGACCAAAGAACATTAGAACTTGCAAGTATAGCAGGATATATGCACGATATAGGCAATGTTGTAAATAGAGTTGATCACGCTCAAAGTGGCGCTATTATGGCTTTTCGTATATTAGATAAAATGGGTATGGATGTTTCTGAAATAGCTAAAGTAATATCAGCTATAGGAAACCATGATGAGTCAACAGCTGTACCTGTTAATGAAGTAGCTGCTGCAATTATTTTAGCTGATAAAAGTGACGTTAGACGTTCAAGAGTAAGAAACAGGGATTTTGCTACATTTGACATTCATGACAGAGTTAATTATTCAGTAGAACATTCAAGTTTAAATTTAGATGTAAATAAAAAAGAAATAGCTCTTAATTTAACTATAGATACTAAAATATGCGCAGTAATGGATTATTTTGAAATATTTTTACAAAGAATGATTTTATGCAGAAGAGCAGCAGAATTTTTAAGATTAAGATTTAAATTAGTTATTAATGATGTAGTATTATTATAAGCGGTTGGAGTAGCTAATACAATAATTTTATTGTAATAAAAATTGAAAGGTATAAATATGATTTTAACATTAAATAAAATTAGTAAAAGTTTCGGAGAAAAAATACTTTTAAATGAAGTTGATTTATATTTAAATGAAGGGGATAAGATAGGCGTAGTAGGTGTCAATGGCACTGGAAAATCGACTTTTCTTAAAATTATAGCTTCTGAAGAAGAAGCTGATATGGGAGAAATAATAAAAGGTAATGGAAACAGAATATGTTATTTGCCTCAATCACCTGAATTTTCCAAAGATACCACAGTAATAGAACAGGTGTTTTTAAACTCAAACACTGAAACAAAACAACTGATGGAATATGAAGCTAAAACTATTTTAAATAAATTAGGTATAACTGAATTTGATAAAGATGTAAATTTATTGTCCGTTGGTCAAAGAAAAAGGGTTGCTATAGCATCTGCATTAGTGAATCCATGTGAACTTTTAATTCTTGATGAACCTACAAACCATTTAGACAATGACATGATATTATGGCTTGAAAATTATTTAATAAAATACACGGGTTCTATTTTAATGGTAACTCATGATAGGTATTTTTTAGACAGGATATCTAATCGCATTATAGAACTTGATAAAGGGAATTTATATAATTATGAAGGAAATTATTCTGAATTTCTACATTTAAAAGCTCTAAGAGAAGATAGTGAATTTAGTTCAGAAAGAAAAAGACAAACACTCTTTAGAAAAGAATTAGCATGGATTCAAAGAGGTGCAAGAGCAAGAGGAACTAAAGCTAAAGGTAGAATTCAACAATTTGAAATATTAAAAGATTCCCTTGGGTTGGATACGGATGAAAAACTTGAACTAAGTTCTGTATCATCAAGGCTTGGTAAAAAAACAATTGAAATAAAAAATATAAGCAAAAGTTTCGGAGATAAAAAAATAGTAGAAAATTTTGAATATACAGTAAAAAGGGATGCAAGAATTGGAATTGTTGGAGTAAATGGTGCAGGCAAATCAACATTTTTAAATATGTTAGCAAATAGAATTATGCCGGATGAAGGTACTATTGAAATTGGTGATACAGTTAAAATAGGATATTTTTCTCAAATACCCGATGTAATGGATGAAAATTTAAAAGTAATTGATTATATAAAAAATATTGCAGAAATTATAGAAACTTCTGATGGCACCATAACAGCATCTCAGATGTTGGAGAAATTTTTATTTTCACCTGACTTACAATACAATAGAATACAGCGCCTTTCGGGTGGGGAAAAAAGAAGGTTGTTTTTATTAAGTGTAATAATGAAAGCACCAAATATATTGCTTTTTGATGAGCCTACAAATGACTTGGATATAGAAACACTTACTATATTAGAAGATTATTTAAATACTTTTAATGGTGCAGTTATAACTGTATCCCATGATAGGTATTTTTTAGATAAAGTGGTTGATACAATATTAGAATTAGTAGGGGATGGAACAGTAAATCATTATAACGGAGGTTATTCTGATTACCTACAAATTAAAAACGCAAATGAAAAACAGTTTAATTCAGAAAAACAAAATCTTAATAATGATAAAGAAAATAAGGACAACAGGATTAAACAAAAAAAGTTAAAATTTTCATTTAAAGAACAACAAGAATATAACTCAATAGATGAAGATATAGCAGAACTTGAAGAAAATATAGTAAAATTAAATAAGGAATTAGAAAAAAATTCAACGGATTATGTAAAACTTCAAGACTTAATGGAAGAAAAAAGCAAAATAGAAAAACAATTAGAAGAAAAAATGGAAAGATGGATTTATTTAAATGATTTAGCTGATCAAATAGCAAATCAAAATATTTAGAAAATTTTATAAGGCATGTTCAAAAAAAAATAAAATAACTTTCATATCTTCAAGGCTTGGTTAATATAATTATATATATAAAGGCGTGAGGAGGGTGTGAAATTGGCTTATAAAAAAATATTGTCTATGGCATTAGTTTTTAGTATGGTTTTAGGTATGACAGGTTGTGGTACTTTAGAAATGATGGCTAATTTAAAAAGCAATGGTGAAGAAGAAGTTGCAGATGTATCTGGGTTAACTGAATTTGAAATTGTTGAAGATGATTTATCAGGTGAACCAGCTGTCGAAACTATAACTGTAGATGCTGATACAAAAATGAAAGAAATTATTGCATACTATGAAGATGACAATGGTTATGTGGTACCAGTCAACACTGAAATACCATTCGAAGAAGGAATTGCTAAAGCTACTTTAAGAAGTTTAGTAGTAGGTTCAGATGTGGAAAAAAGAATAGCGCAATCAGGACTTCATGGTGTATTGCCTGAAGGAACTGAAATTTTAGGAATGTCTATTAAAGATGGTTTAGCAAGAATTGATTTTAGCAAAAATATTTTAAATACTGCATCAGTTGAACAAGAAGAAAATATGATTTCAGCTTTAACTTATACTTTAACTGAATTTGCAACTATTAACAAAGTTCAAGTTTTAGTTGAAGGTCAAGCTTTAGCATCATTATCAAAGGGATTTGCTATTGACACTGCTTTTGAAAGAAAAAATATAAACTTATATGGTAAGGAAGCAGGAGTAAATTATACAGTTTATTATAAAGCTCCTGATACAGAAGTAGCAGGTCATTATGTTCCTGTAACATTCTCAGCAGAGAAAGTTAATAATCCTGCAGTAGCAGTTATTGAAAAATTATTTACTGGCGCACCAAAAGATACTCAATTAAGTAATAAAATACCTTATGGTGTTAATTTGAAGAATGTTGAAATAGCTGGAGATACAGCTGTTTTAGATTTAGGAATCGGTGCTGTTAATTTAACAGAACAAGAATATACAGATATGCATAAAATAGTTGTACTTTGTTTACAACAATTTAAAGACATAGCTAATGTAGATTATAAAATTGATGGCTTAACATTTGAAGAAGCAGGACTTAATTTTGAAGATGAGGGCATAGTACCAGCATTTAATGAATATTAAAAATTCATCAAGAATTTTATAAAGGGGCGTATGCGCCCCTTATTTTATTTTTTGTAATTATCTTTAGCTTTTAAAGCAAAATCAGGAGTTTGAATTTTATCGTAAGGAGCTCCTTCTTCTAATTCACCAGCAGTTTTCATTATGTCTATAAGCCTATTATAACCGTCTTCTCCTAACACTAAGTCAGGATTCCATGTATTTAGATCTTTATATCTTTGAACAACACTTGCTAAAAAGTCTACTTGTGAGTCAGGGAATTGTGGAGCTATAGCTTCAGCAACTTCTTTTGAAGTATGATCTTGAACCCATACCATTCCTTCGTAAAGAGCATTTGTAAAGCCTTGAATCATTTCTGGTTTCTTTTCTATATTGCTTTTTAATGTAGAAAAACATGTATATGGAATATATCCTGCTAATTCGCCAACTGATCCTACAACATATCCTTTTCCTTGAAGCTCAAATGTTGATGCCAATGGTTCAAATAAAGTTGTGTAATCAGCTTCGCCTGATGCAAATGCTCCAGCCATCATGTCAAACTGAATATCAGTTCTAACATTAACATCAACACCCGGTGTTAAACCATTTTGTTTTAAAACATATTCTAATGTCATTAAAGGCACTCCGCCTTTTCTTCCACCAAGAATAGTTTTTCCCTTAATTTTGTCAACAGAAAAATTATCATCGTCCACTCTTCCTACTATGAAAGAGCCATCTCTTTGAGTTAATTGTGCAAAGTTAATTGCATAATCTTCACGTCCTTGATTGTAAACATATACGCTTGCTTCAGGTCCACAAAATGCTACATCTGCTTCTCCGCTTACTAACGCTGCCATAGTTTTGTCAGCGCCACCACCGTTTGTTAGTTCAACAGTAACTCCATTTTTTTCAAAGAATCCTTTTTCAATAGCTACGTACATAGGTGAATAAAATACTGAGTGTGTAACTTCAACTAGTCGAACATTTTGACTTTTAGTTTCTTGCTTACAGCCACCAAGCAATGATGCAACAAGCAATACCACTAAAAGTAAAGAAATAAATTTTTTCATAAAAACCTCCTGCTTTTATAAACATAGGGTATTATATTCACTGTATTTAAAAAGAGTTACAATAGGAATTATATAATAAATTGAAATTTAAACAATCTTACAATATAAATATAATGAAATTATATGAGTACATTTGTAAAAAGTATTAATTTTTGGAATTATGTAAAAAATAGTAGATAATTGTGTTAAGTTGTTGTAAAATTAAAAACGTATTAATAATAAAATAATTTTTGTATTAATGATAGGAGATTTAAATGACAATTTCATTTTTTGATTTTATTAGCCAGCTTACATCGAACCCAGTGTTGTTGGTTACTGCTTTATTGACATTAGGAGTTATATTAGTTAATGGTTGGACTGATGCACCTAATGCAATCGCAACATGCGTTTCTACTCGATCTATAGATGCTAAGTCAGCAATAATAATGGCGGCAATTTTTAATTTTTTTGGAGTATTTATTATGACAATGATAAATGCTAATGTTGCTCAAACAATTTATAAAATGGTTGACTTTGGTGGCAATTCAAGAGAGGCACTTATAGCTCTTTGTGCAGCACTTTTTGCAATTGTTACATGGGCTACAGCAGCTTGGTATTTTGGTATACCTACAAGTGAAAGTCATGCTTTAATTGCAGGAATTTCTGGGGCGGCTATAGCTTTACACAATGGTTTTGATGGAATAAACGGTGCAGCGTGGATTAAAGTTGTTTATGGATTGATTTTATCTACATTCATGGGTTTTGGTTTTGGATGGCTTGTAGTAAAAACAACAGAATTAATTTGCAAAAGAATTAGTCGGGCAAAAACAAATGTGTTTTTCCAAAATGCTCAAGTAGCCGGTGGTGCTGCAATGGCATTTATGCATGGAGCCCAAGATGGGCAGAAGTTTATGGGAGTTTTTATGTTAGGAATATTCCTTGCAAATGGACAAGCGGATGTAACAAGTTTTCAAATACCTATTTGGATGATGATGCTTTGTTCTATAGTTATGGCTCTTGGAACATCAATTGGTGGTTATAAAATAATTAAATCTGTTGGTATGGACATGTGTAAACTTCAAAAATATCAGGGATTCTCTGCAGATTTAGCAGCAGCAACTTGTTTATTAGTTTCATCACTTACTGGAATTCCTGTAAGTACAACCCATACTAAAACAACATCAATAATGGGTGTTGGAGCAGCTAAGAGACTATCTTCAGTTAATTGGGGATTAGTTAAAGAAATGGTTATGACTTGGATATTAACATTCCCAGGCTGTGGATTAATTGGTTATTTAATGGCCAAACTATTTCTTGTAATTTTTTAATAAATAAAATATAAAATCGGAGAGGTATATTATGGCACGTAAGAATGATTATGATTATTTTGATAAATTTGTAGAATTATCTGAGTACTGCTGTACTGCTGCAAAAATGTTAGAAGAAACATTGGATAATTATAATGCAGGTGAATTACAGCAAAAAATGAAATTAATGCATGATATAGAACATGAGGCAGATTTAAAAGGACATGAAATAACAAGAAAATTAGCTCATGAATTTATTACACCAATAGAAAGAGAAGATATTATTCTTTTAGTTCATGAAATTGATGATATAACTGATTGCATTGAAGATGTATTATCTCATATGTACATGTTTAATGTCTTACAAATTAAAGAAGAAGCTATTAGATTTTGTAAAATAATCGTAAAAAGTTGTGAAGCGTTAAAGGAAACATTAGTAGAATTTAAAAATTTCCGTAAATCAAAAGAAATACACAAAGGAATCGTAATAGTAAATAGATTGGAAGAAGATGGAGATAATCTTTATATAGAAGCTATGAGAACATTACATTTAAATTCTAATGATGCAATTGAATTAATGAACTGGACTATTGGATATAATAGATTAGAAAAATGTTGTGATGCTTGTGAAGAAGCAGTAAATGTTGTAGAAAGTATAGTAATGAAAAATTCATAATAATAATTCGTAAAATCATGAAAAATATTTCGCTATTTGGGTTGAAATAAAGTTCGTTATTTATTACACAAAAAATTTTTTTTTAACAAAAAAACTATTGCAATTATTCGGAATGTTTGTTAAAATATACGCAGGAGGATGAATATATGGATAAGAACGGAAAAATTTCACCTGCTGTAATTAGAAGGCTACCAAAATATTACAGGTATCTCGGTGAATTAATTAAATTAGGTATAACAAAAACATCATCAAGAGAATTAAGCGAAATGACAGGTTTTTCTGCATCGCAAATTCGTCAAGATTTAAACAACTTTGGTGGATTTGGTCAACAAGGTTTTGGCTATGAAGTAGAACATTTACGTGTAGAAATAGCTAAAATATTAGGACTTGACAAAAAATACAAACTAATAATTATAGGCGCTGGTAATATAGGTCAGGCAATTGCTAATTATACAGGTTTTTATGAGGCCGATTATGAAATTGTTGGATTGTTTGATAAAAATCCAAAAATGATAGGTTTATCTATAAGAAATTCTGAAATAAGGGATATAGATGAATTAGAAGGTTTCTTAAACAAAGAACATGTTGATATTGCTGTAATTTGTACTCCTAAAAATGTTAGTCAACAAATAGCAGAAAAAGTTGTGTCTTGCGGCATAAAAGCAATATGGAATTTTGCGCCGAAAGATTTAAATATGCCAGAAGGTGTGTATGTTGAAAATGTACATTTAAATGAAAGTTTATTTTCATTGACATATTATTATAATAATTTAAATAATAAAGAGTAATACTAAAACAGAGTTGTTGTTAACTCTGTTTTTTTTATTAAAATAATATACCTAATATAATATGATTTTTACCTAAAAGGTATATTATTAAAATATTAAATCACATTGAATCTATAGGGTTCACTAAGCTCAGGATGATATGCAGAAGAAATTTAATTTATTTAGTAATGATTTATCAATAATTATAATATAATGCAATTTTATATTTTTTTATTGCATGTTTTTGTTACGATTTATTAACATGTTATTTAATTAAAATTAAATAATTTAATTTTAAATTAATTTAAGCACATTGTAAAATACTTATGTGAGCTAAAATCTTGGATATTAACAAATGGTAATAGAAAAATCACAAATAAAAGTTGTAAAGCATTTAAAATTTGTTATAATTAAATCGTGAATTGCAACTGAATTCTATAAAATTTTGGAGGATTAGAAATGAACGCTTATATTGAAAAAGTAATTGAGCAAGTTAGAGTAAAAAACGCAAGCGAGCCAGAATTCATTCAAACAGTAGAAGAAGTTTTGACTACTTTAGCACCATCGATTGAAAAACATCCTGAATATGAGAAATATTCTTTATTAGAAAGATTAGTAGAGCCAGAAAGATCAATATCATTCAGAGTAACTTGGGTAGATGATCAAGGAAAAGTTAATGTTAATACTGGATATAGAATACAATTCAATAGTGCAATAGGACCATACAAAGGTGGTTTAAGATTCCATCAATCAGTTAACTTAAGCATTTTGAAATTCTTAGGATTTGAACAAACATTTAAAGATTCATTAACTGGACTTCCTATAGGTGGAGGTAAAGGTGGTTCTGATTTTGACCCTAGAGGAAAATCAGATGCAGAAGTTATGCGTTTCTGTCAAGCTTTTATGACTGAATTATACAGACATATAGGACCAGACACTGACGTTCCAGCTGGTGATATCGGTGTTGGTGGAAGAGAAATTGGTTACTTATTTGGACAATACAAAAGAATTAAAGGCGCTTATGAAAATGGAGTGTTAACAGGTAAAGGAATACCATTTGGTGGTTCTTTAGCAAGAACTGAAGCTACAGGATACGGCGCAGTTTACTTTGCAAGAGAAGTATTCAAACACTTCAATGAAGAAGTAGCTGGAAAAACATTTGTAGTATCAGGATTCGGTAACGTATCTTGGGGAACTGTTGAAAAGATTAATGAGTTAGGCGGAAAAGTTGTTGCTATTTCTGGTCCAGACGGATATGTATATGATGAAAACGGCGTAGTTGGCGAAAAAGTTGAATACATGCTTGAAATGAGATCATCAGGAAGAGACAAAGTTCAAGATTATGCAGACAAATTCGGAGTTCCTTTCTTTGCTGGTAAAAAACCATGGGAAGTTAAAGCTGATGTTTATATGCCATGCGCTACTCAAAACGAAGTTAGAATGGAAGAAGCTAAGTTAATAGTTGAAAGCGGAGCTAAATATTATATAGAAGTTTCAAATATGCCTACAACAAATGATGCATTAGCATACTTAATGGAAAAAGGTATAGTAGTTGCTCCTTCAAAAGCAGTTAATGCTGGTGGAGTTGCAGTTTCAGCATTAGAAATGAGCCAAAACTCTATGAGATACTCTTGGTCATTTGAAGAAGTTGATGCTAAACTTGCTGGAATCATGAAAAACATTCATGACAATGCAATGCACGCAGCTGAAGAAGTTGGTTTAGGCTATAACTTAGTAGCAGGAGCTAACTTAGCAGGATTCAAAAAAATTGCAGATGCAATGATGGCACAAGGATTAGTATAATATTAATTAATATATATAAACAACCTCAAATTAATGGGGTTGTTTTTTGTATGCCCTAACCCCATTTTCAGAGTGCCTTTATCTGAAAATGGTTGGTAGGTCAACCGCAATGAGTTCCATATTTGCATGAGCGAAAGCGAATAAGCAAATATGTGAACGAAACTGCGTGTTAAACAATAAATAAATTTTGGAAAAAAGTGTTTGGTAGGTCAACCGCAATGAATTCCATTTTAAACGTATATTTCTTACATAAATTAGTTAAAATATAGTATTAAATGTATTATTATAATTTATCTGCGCTTTGTTTAAATTTTTATACATAAACATTATTGACATTACAATTAAAAGGGCATATGATAACATTATAATAACAAAAAACATAGGAGGTTATTTGTGAATAGAGACAAAAAAGAATTGACTAGCGCGTTTACTCACTTGGGGGGAGCTATATTTGGTATAGCTGCATTAATACTTTTAATGAGTTCAGCTATAGAATCTAAAAATAAAATAGGTATTATTGCTTTTTTAATTTTCGGATTAAGCATGATACTTTTATATTCAACAAGTTCCATATATCATTTTATTGATGAGTCTAAGAAAAAAGCAAAGCTTGCTATGAGGAAATTAGATCATATTATGATTTTTGTTTATATAGCAGGTTCTTATACTCCAATATGTCTTTTGGTTCTAAACAAAGAATTAGGATATAAACTTCTTGCTGTAGTATGGTCCATTACTTTTGCAGGAATTTTTGTAAAATTGTTTTGGATAAATGCTCCGAGATGGGTATCTTCAGGTTTATACATAGCAATGGGATGGCTTGCAGCTTTGGTGTTAATGCCACTTGCTAGAAGTTTACCTAAAGGTGGAATGTTCTGGCTTGTATTTGGAGGACTACTTTATACTGTCGGAGGAGTTATTTATGGATTAAAAAAACCAAACATCAATTTTTCTTGGTTTGGCTTTCATGAATTATTTCATTTGTTTGTTTTAGCAGGGACATTTTGTCATTTTATGATGATGTATTTTTATGTTATATAAACTATTGAAATATGTAGATAATTTGAATTGTTAATATTTTAAAGGGCAAATTAAAAGGCAAACTTTTTTGAAAAAATATTGCTTTTAATTTGCCTTTATATCTTTTATTATATTTTTGAATCTATGAAAGTGTAATAAGCACTATCCCAAATTTTTTATTATTTATATAGATGTATTTTTCCTGAATCGTTTAAATATTTTACTAATATTGCTATCATAGGGGCAGATATAAATCCAACAAATCCAAACAATCTAAGTCCAGCATACATAGCTGTTATTGTAATGATTGGATGTAATCCTATTTGTTTTCCAACTATTCTTGGCTCTATAATATTTCTTACAACTGTTACAGTTACATATAATGCCAATAATCCAAAACCTGTTGTATAATCTTTTGATATTAATTCAATTATTGCCCATGGTATGATAACTCCACCTGTTCCTAATACAGGCATTATATCAAGTACGGCAACTATTGCTGCAATTGGTACTCTGTATTCTACTTTTAATAATGCTAATCCAATAACTATTTCAAGGAAGGTAATTAAACATATTTTTGCATATGCTTTTATCATTTTTAATAATGTACCAGAAACGAAGATTCTTGCTTCAGCAAAAGTTGAATTAAATTTTTCAGGAAGCTGTTTCTTAATAAATGTTGAAATTTCATAATAATTTGTACTTATAAATACTGACAATACAATTGTAAATATTATTGATATTAAATATAATGGGAAATTAGATATTATATCAGTTGCAAATGAAACTAAAAATACTGATATATTTTTAATAGCTGTAGCTAAATAATTTATCATATTTTGTATTATGTCTGAAATTGTAGCTGAAAGTTCAGGTGAAAGGTCGCTGGTTCTTTCAACAAGCCAATCATTAATTCCAAATAAAATAGGCTCAACATTTTCAAAATAAAATTTAGGTAATGCATATATGAATTCAAAAGTTTGATTCCATAAAAATGATATTAAAAACCATATCAGAAGTCCTACAACTGCGTAAAACACAGAAATTACAATGATAGGTACGCCTTTTCCTTTAATTCTTGTTATTTTAGTAATATATCTTACAATAGGTTTTAAAGATGATGCTATTAAAAAACCAACAACAAATGGCATAATCCAATGTATCATATACTTAAAAATAAAGTACAATACTGCATAAATAGTTACTATATAAGTAACATTTATAATAAATTTCTTTTTACTTTCAATGTTCATTAAGTGATTCCTCTTTCTTATTAAAAAAATAAGTTAATTATTTGATTTTTCATTTGATTCATTTAATTCTTTTAATTCATTTAATAAAGCAAATATGCTTTTATTTAAAACAGGGTGTATTAAATATGGTGCAATTTCACATAATGGCTTTAAAACAAATTCTCTTTCTTGCATACGAGGATGCGGCACAATTAAATTTTCATCATAAATTATTAAGTTATCATATAAAATTATGTCTAAATCAACAGTTCTTGGTCCCCATTTTATGTCTCGTTTTCTTAATAAGATAGCTTCAATGTTTAAAAGCTCATCTATTAGTTCATCAGGTTCTAAATATGTATTTATTTCTGCCACTGCGTTTACAAAATCATCTTGTTGTAGGTATCCCCATGGTTTTGTTTCTATAAATGTTGAACATTTATTTATTTTTGTATGTCCTGATTCTTTTAAAATATCAAGTGCTTGAATTAAATTTTCTTTTTTATTTCCTATATTAGAGCCCAATCCAATATAAGCTTTATGATATTTTCTTTCAACCATTATTTCAACAGTATCTAAATGCATGTGAATAGGAGCCCATGGCTTTTTTAAAAAAACTTTGACACCTTTAATTATAGGGTACTCTATTAAAATAAATTCAGCTATTTTAAGTGCTGCAGTTTCTATAAGATCATAACTTTCCCTAAGAAACTCTTTTTGAACTTTTTCGCACAATTCTCCATAGTGAATTGTATCTTGTAATATATTATTTCGTCCTGCTTTTTTTAAATTTAAACTTAATTCAAGGGATAAAATAAAAAGCTGTCCTAAATTTTTTTCTTCTTGAAATACTCCATGATTTGCAAAAATATTTAAATTTTTTATATACATCTTATCCATTTTTGCCTCCAAATTTAAATGGTATTTTACATTTAAATTTTTTAATTTTATTTATTTCTTTCTGAATATATTATGGCATCAATCATAGTAGCTAATCTTTTGTTTTTTAATACATCATGAACTCTAACAAAATCACAGGCACCTTTCATCATACCAACTGCTGTTGTGGCCATTGTTCCTTCTTCTCTTTCATTAACAGGTAAATTAAGAACATGTCCTATAGTTGATTTTCTTGAAGTTCCAAGAAGTATTGGATAACCAAACTGCTTTAATTGTTCAAGATTGTTCATAACTTGTAAATTTTGCTGAACATTTTTAGCAAAACCAATACCTGGATCTATCATTATGTTTTCATCTTTAACCCCAGCTACTTTAGCTAAATCAATGGATTCCTGTATATCATTTTTCACATCTTCCATTAAGTTTTTATATTCAGTGTTTTCTCTGTTGTGCATTAAACAGCAGGCAACATTATATTTTGCAACTACTAAAGCCATATCTTTATCAGCTTTTAATCCCCAAACATCATTAATTAAACCAGCCCCAGCTATGATAGCTGCTTCTGCAACTTTTGATTTATATGTATCAACTGAAACTGGTATATCAAACTGTTCTCTAATCATTTTAATTATAGGTACAACACGATTTATTTCATCTTCATCGCTTATTCTTACATAATTAGGTCTTGTGGATTCGCCTCCAACATCAATTATATCAACGCCATCTTCAATCATTTTTTTAACTTGTTCTTTTGCCATATCCAATGAATTAAATTTTCCGCCGTCTGAAAAAGAATCTGGGGTGACATTTAATATGCCCATAATATATGTTCTTTCACCGATGTTAAATTCTTTATTGTTTATAATCATTTTCATTTATTGTATCCTTTCAATTCATTAAACCGTTCAAATCTAATTTAATAATTTATATAGAAATTCTTTTTTTCAAATTCCCAGTTACATTTCTTTTCAGCAGGGCAAGTGAAACATAATCTTGAAAGTTTATCAGCTTTATAAAGTAATTTGGCAAAGTTTTTGCTTTCTTTTTGCCTATGTCCAATTATGCCTTCTTTAATCAACTCTATTTCTTCAAAAGTAAAATCATATTTATCTAACAGTTTCTCCGATAAATTCCATGAAGATATTTCATGAGGTATTTTTTCTTCATATTGAAGAAATTTTCCAATATCGTGTAACAAAGATGTTACATATATAATTTCTTTAGAATAACCAAGGTTTTCTTCTAAATTAATTATATAAGCTATTCTTGCCACATCTAAAAAATGTTCCAGCCCATGCTTGCAAAAAATTCTTGTTTCTTCATTTAAATTATTTCTACTTAAATATTTTTGATATTCTTCGTCATGTAATAAAGAATTGAATTTTTTCATTAATTATAACTCCTTATTTTATTAAAGTATATACTTCTTGACGAAGCTGAGTATTATAATTAAATTCACCTCTAAATGTTGTTGTAACTGTTTTAGTTCCAGGTTTTTTAACACCTCTCATATTCATGCAAAGATGTTCTCCTTCTACAACAACCATTACGCCCTTAGCATTTAAGTGTTTTTCTATTGCATTAGCTATTTCATCTGTTAAACGTTCTTGAAGCTGTGGTTTTTTGCTTAATATTTCTACAGTACGAGCTAATTTAGATAATCCAGCAACTTTTCCATTTGGAATATAAGCTATATGTGCATATCCGTAAAATGGTAAGAAATGATGTTCGCACATGGAATAGAAATTAATATGCTTTTCTATAACTAAATCATCTCTTTCTATTGTAAATGTTTTAGATAATATTTCATCTGTGTCAGAATCAAGCCCACTAAAAATTTCCTGATACATTCTTGCGATTCTATCTGGAGTTTCGATTAATCCTTCTCTATTTAAATCTTCACCAATTCCCTCTATAATTAATTTAGCGCCTTCAATAACTTTTTCATAATTAAACATATCATTATCCTTTCGGTTATAAATTGTTAATAAAAATATTACAATTTAAAGTATTTCCACTAATTTTAACAAACTCAATTACATATGTCAATCAGATTAAAATATGCTTTTTTCTAAAAAAATATTTTTTAGTAGTATGTCCCAAAATAAATTTAGTATTAAAAATTAATTAACATTATTTAAGTAATGCAATCGCGCATATTTTTTAGAATCATTGAAAAACTATAAATAAATAAAAGTTTAAAGGAGAATATATATATATGTTTTTTCATGATAAAAAAATGCTTTATGAAGTTAGGGTGGATAAACCTAATCCTAATTACGCAACAATGATGCAAGAACAGCTTGGTGGTCCTCATGGAGAATTAAAAGCTGCATTACAATATCTTTCTCAAGCACAAAGAATAAAAGATAAGGAAATTAAAGACTTATTCATGGATATAGCTGCTGAAGAATTAAGCCATATGGAAATGGTAGCTACAACAGTTAATATGTTAAATGGCCATTATCTTGACGCTCAAAATGCAACTATAGGAAATATTCAAGCTCATGTTTCAACAGGTTTAACACCAGCATTGTCTAATGCTTCAGGATATTTGTGGACTGCAGCATATATAGAGGAAACTGGAGATTTAGCAGCAGATATATT
>JARBUP010000287.1 GCA_029239575.1 Bacillota bacterium | reverse complement strand
TGGTGGTGAAACGAAAGAGGGTTAGCAGACTGATACCTAAGAAACCAGCACACCCGAAGGTGTCCCACTCCCGTTCCTCCGTCAAAGGCACGAGGGGCTTCACACCAAAAAACGTGTTTTTAGTGCACTTAGGTAGACGATCTGCTAAAACCGACTGACAAAATAGGTCAGCCGGAGCATGATAAGCTGAGCATTAAAGCGGGTCAATTGCAAAAATAAAAGATTGGTTTATATAAACAAATAATAATATTTTTAAATTGTGATTAATAAAATAAGCAATTATTTGGAATTTAAACGATAGATTAATTATTATACCTAATCTTAATAATTGAGTTTAAATGTTTATATATCAAATATTTATTAATTGTTAATTTATATATTGTTTGTAATCATTGACTTAATAAGACACAAACTCAGAAAGGGTGAGCAATTTTACTTTTATGAATATAACAATCTTAAATAATGAGCCAATGCCAAAATTTAATTAAAATATCAATTGCAAGAATGGTATTTTTTAATCATTTATTTAATTTTGATTTTTACAAAAGCTTGCATAATCTACAAAAGTTAAGAGAACCACAGCGGTAGGCCAACAGAAGATCATGTTATTCATAAGCCTACATCTTAAAACTTATAAGGGTGACCTCAATGTTAAGAATTCTTTGTGCAGTTAGTATGGTCGTTGCAATTGCTATGGGTATGAGTGCATGCCAAGATCGAGATTCAAGAGATGAAGGAACTCATGGCGCGAATGACCCCACAACTCCTCAACAAATGGATAAAAATTCATAAGTATTTTTTTTAAGAAAACTCACTTTGAAGTGGGTTTTCTTATCGTTATTTTCTATAAAATATGTAACATAATAAAAAAGATAATTATATGAAAATATAAAATTAATCAATAAATTAGTGGGTTATTGTCTTTCTATGAATTTGTTGTTACTGAATTGTTTCTAGGTTAATTTATAGTTTCAAAAAATTAATAAAATAAACACAACAAATTACTTATATTCATCCAAAATTCATTTTAGTGATGACAGTTTTATAAAGGTAAGGATATGCCCCAGTACTTAAGAATAGCTGAGAAAATATATCAAAATGTTAAAGAAAAAAAAGGCTTTAGAGATGAGCCTATGGAAGATCTTAATAATTTGATGATTGAACTCAGACATGAGCTTAAGGGGACAAAGCTTAAGCTTTTATATAATTATATTGATTTTGCTGAATTACTTATTAAACCTTTGCAAGAATCTAAAATTAAATTGGATTTAAGTATTATTCCAAAGAGCAAGAATACTCAAGAATTTGTACTATGGCTTGCAGGTTTTATTGAGCGGATTACAACGGGCGGGCAAGAAAAGTTGCCCCCCATTCGAGCTAAGGTTGTTTTACCTACCTATGTTTACGACGAAACTTATCCTTCTTCAGCAAATCCTATAAATAATGGAGAAGAAATTATTGAATATTTTAAGAAAAAAGAAAGTTAAATCGTAAATTTTCTTAATGCCTGACATGAGTAAAATCATGTCAGGCATTAAATAATAAGACAGACGTTCAGCTTAGTTGGTTTTCAATTTAATATTTAAAGGTGGTTAAACATGTTTGTATATTTTACGGATGGAACCTGTATTAACGACTCTGAAATTTATGGCGTAAAAGCAAAACATGAGCAGAATAAATATATTGTAGAAGTTACTATTAAGCCTACGCATACGCTATCTACTGTTTCTAGCGTTCAGTTCAAAAAAGAAGTGTTTGATGATCCAAAATTAGCAAATCAATACCTCCACAATAATTTTAATATGCCGCCTTTTTTCTAAAATATTATGAATTTCATGATCTTAATAGATTTTTTTATAGACATAAAAAGAGCTTATTTCCGAGGGCCAATCAGAAATAAGCTCATATTTTTAAAGCAAAAGAAGATGTTGTATTAAATATTATCTATCGTTCCAAGCATCTTTAATTGCTTGTTTAGCATGTTCCCATTTTAAACGAGATTCGGCTTTAAGCTCTTCCCATTTTTGTTGGAGGCTGCCTTCCATATCTTCAAACTGAGCACCTTCCTCAGCTTCAGTACGGGCGCGATGACCTAACTCATAGGCTGCTGAAAAATCTCGATCGTAATCTAAATCTGGAGTAGTAAGCTGAGCTTCTTGATAATAAGGACGAGTAAGGTAACTTTCGCGCCAATAAGTGTCAGAATAATTATGGTCGCCAGCTGGCAGTCGTGCGTGATCGCTATTTTGATCTGTCATCAGTTTTTCCTCATCTATTATTTAATTTTATGCTTATGTTAAATTTAGGAAGGTGAATTCACCTTCCTAAATAAAATGAATGACCGCATCAAATGACATTTAAATCAACAACGGATTAACGTTGCTGATTGTTGTTATTTGAGTTTTGTTGGCCTGAATCTTTTTGATTAGAGCCTTGTTGTTGGCGGCGGTTGTCATTTTGCTGTTGTTGCTGATTGTTTTGTTGCTGTTGATCGTTTTGCTGTTGGTTGCCGTTTGGCTGCTGTTGGTTATTACGGTTGTCATTTTGCTGCTGTTGTTGCTGTTGATTATTGCGTTGATTGCTTTGATTATTAGTAGTGCTCATCTTTAATTACCTCATATCATTTATGATGTGTATTTTATCTGAGAGCTTCAGATAGGTTTATTAAAACATGAAATTTTTTAATGTGTAGCATAGGGGTGTTACCCTATATTTAACTGTAACTTTAAAAAAATAATAAAACCTTGATTTTTATAAAATGTAATTTTTATCAATAAACATAATTAATATGAAAATAGATAAAATTACATTTGAGTAAAATGGCGTTAAAGAAATACTATGGTCATTTCTAAATGTGTATATGTTATCTTTTATTAAAAACTTCTATTTTTTATTATCTAAGATTATATATTCTATATCCTGATTAATATAGTAGAGAAGTTGTCTAAGTTTGAGACATGGTAATCCTCTAAATACTCGTCTAAAATTGTAAAATTGATTTTTATAATAAATAGAATAAAAGAAGGTGCCCACCGGTTTTTCTTTAGTTTCTGAACCACCTTTTTTTAATAGACCAGTACAAGCGACATAAAGATCGGCATGTAGAAGTTCTTGTCCTTTTTTGATCATCTCTACAGTGACAGGCATTGATTCTGCTGTATATTTTTCAACGAGTTCAGAAGAAATATGAAGTGTATTTTCTTTAACTCGTAAGTCATAGCTCACTAAGCTTCCAATAAGAATATCGCCAGAGTAGGGGCTTAAAGAAAAGCGGTAAGCTAAATAGCCAGCAGAAGCACTTTCGAAAAAAGCGATTTTAATTTTTTCTTGTGCTAATAATTTATAGCATGAGTTAAACATTTGCTTTCTCCTTTCATTTGTTTTTAAATTAGTTATAAAATTATTTTTTTAAATTTTTTGTTAATTTTTTAATCTTTATAATTTTAAAGGTAACTATAATGTAATAAAGGTTTAAAATTTACATATTTTTTATAAAAACAGGCATTTAAATTATTCTAAAGATGAGAATGTAATTTTATGTGAGAAGTTATGTTTTTGAATTTAAATGATTTGTATGAAAACAACTGTTTTTAATAACATAATATAACAAAGAGGAGCTGGGATTATAGGATGAGTAAAGTATGGTATTTTATATCTCACAAAAGGAGAATAGAAATGCCTGTTGTAGTGAAAAAAAGATTATTAGACTTATTACAAGATAATCAACAGAACTATTACGAATTATTTGTTTTTTTCCTTG
>JARBUP010000037.1 GCA_029239575.1 Bacillota bacterium | reverse complement strand
CTTTAGCAAAAACAGGTTCTTATGAAGTTAATACAGAAAGTTATACTTTAACTCATTTAAATAAAATCGAAACTTATAATGACAAGGGTGAAAATAGAAAAATATCAATTCAATTTTGGTATCCTCAAACGAATAATGAAAATGAAAAATTCCCACTAGTTATATTTTCACATGGTGCTTTTGGATTTAGAGGAAGTAATTATTCAACTTTTATGGATTTAGCAAGCAATGGTTATGTGGTATGCAGTATCGATCATACTTATCAATCATTTTTTACAAAACATGAAGATGGCGAAATAGCCATTGTAAATAATGATTTTCTTAATGATGCTATTGCAGCTCAGTTAGGTGATTACGATATTAAAAAAACTTATGATATATCTCAGCAATGGCTTAAACTTAGAACAGATGATATGAATTTAGTATTGGATACTATACTTGAAAATATCAACAGCAATGAAACTGATGAAGTATATAAATTAATGGATAAAAATAATATAGGTTTATTTGGTCATTCTCTTGGAGGGGCAACAGCTGCTTCATTAGGCAGAGAAAGAAAAGATATTGATGCAGTTATTGTTATAGATGGAACTATGCTTGGTGAAGAAATTGGTTTTGAAAACGGCAAAGTAATTCTTAATAAAGAACCTTACCCTACACCAATTTTAAATATATATAATGAAAAACATTTTGAAGATGCATTGGCTAATATGGAAAATTATGATAATATGGTAGCAAGTACAAATGCTATTGACGCTTCTCAAACAGTTTTTAAAAATTCAGGGCATCTTAATTTTACAGATTTACCCATATTTTCTCCTTTTTTAGCAACAAAACTTGGAACAGGGAGCATAGACAGCAGATATTGTATTGAAGAAATGAACAATGTTGTATTAAACTATTTTGATTTCTATCTAAAAGAAGGAAAAAATTTAAATATATTAAATCAATATTAATATTAATGCGGGGTTTACATTCAATGAAAATAAATGTTGAGGCAATCGATAAAACAAAAGAAGAACAAATCATAATACAGTGCTATAAAGTTACAGAAGAAATAAATGAAATAGTAGACTTTTTAAAATCAAGAGAAACTTCTATAACAGCTTATAATGATTCTCAAATTTATAATATTGCTTTGCAAGACATTTATTATATTGAATCGGTGGATAATAAAACTTTCGCTTATTTACAAAATAATGTTTATGAAATTAAAAATAAATTATATGAATTAGAGTTTATATTTAATGGAAAAAAGTTTTTTCGTTGCTCTAAATCAGTAATAGTAAATCTTATGAAAATTGAATTTATAAAACCAGCTTTAAACGGCAGGTTTGTTGCTAAACTTAAAAATAATGAAGAGATTATTATATCAAGAAAATATGTTTCTGCGTTAAAGAAAATATTAGAGTGAGGTTTATTATGAGCTTTAGTGAATTTTTGAGAAAGAACTTAATTAGTTTTTTTATAATAGTTACATGTGTTTGTATTGTTATAGGTATTCTTGGTTTAATTTATGAGCCTCATAGACTTTTTGGATATGAAGCATATTTTTCACCAATTATTTTTGGAGTCATTGGTGTTTTACCTTCTTTTGTAACATACTCACGTAAGGAGTTAACTATAAAACAAATGAAAATTAGAAAAATAATTCAATTAATAATACTTGAATTGATGATACTTTCATTTGGATATTATATGGATATAATGAATTATAATATGATGCCTTCAGTAGCAGTAACTGTTTTAATTGTTTATTTATTTGTATATTTTATTACGTGGATAGCAGATAATAAAAAGGCTGGAGAATTAAATGATGGATTAAAAGCATTTCAAGAGAAATATAAATTATGATACAAATTTGATATAAATAAAAAAATAAACCAAATTTAAAGTGCACCGTAAATGTTAGTTAAAATAAACATACATTTGCGGTGCATTTTTTATTTAACATATTTATTTAATTATATCAAGTGGGCAAGAAACAATACATTTTCCGCACACATCACATAAACCCATGTCTTTGTGTTTTTCAGCGTTTTCAAGGAGTTTATCATGGCATTTAAATTTATCAAAGCCATCAACCTTAAGAGCTTCTGTTGGACAGGAATATACACAATTTAAACAGCTTAAATTATTATAATGCATACAATATTCTTCTTCAGTTCTTTTGTCTGGAGTTATTTTTTCAGATATAATAACTGAACCAAATCTTCCAGCACAACCCTTTTTAGTTATAAGCATCCTGTTAACGCCAAATTTACCGAGACCAGCTATAAAAGCAGCACTTCTGTGGGACCAAGCAGATTTTAAAGTTTCTTCATCATATGTATGTGTTGATTTTATTGTAGTTGCTTTGATATTTTTTTCATTTAAATAAATAATTAATTTCTCAGAAATCTCATTAATAAGTTCATTAGCATCTAAATATGATTTTGCCCATTCATGAGATGGAGTATTTTTTACACGATTGCTTATAACAATTTGTTCTGAAAAAGGAACAAAAAATGAAATTACAGTTAATGCTTCAGAAAGAATTTCTTTGGGTGTGAGTACCTCGGTGCCAACGATTTCCTTAAGCTGAATATATAATGGATCATCTGCTGAAGAAAAGCCTACTATTGGTTCCCGAAAATCATTATTTTGGTTGGACATTAATACAGATTCTTTAATTAATTCTACAATTTCTTCTTTAAAACTCATCAGTGTACCACTCCTTTTATGGATTAAATAATATATTAGATGTATTTAATTTTAACATATTAGTTTCTAAACGGCAATACATTATGAATATATATTTTTATAAAACAAAAGCAGAAGTTTTGGCTTCTGCTTTTGTTGCTGACAAACCCTTAATATGTCTATCTGAATGAGTGAAGAATCTATAAATCATTGAAATAATAAGATCCTTCGCTACCACTCAGGATGATATAAATCTGCTTTTGTAATAAAATTAATTGATTTTAAATGAACAAATTATTTATATGCATATACCATATTTCCTATATTTGTGGCAACTGGTTTTGATAATATCCATGCATTCGTAGTGGTATTGTCGTAATAAAACAAAGCTCCATTTGTAGGATCAACACCTGTTAAAGCTTCTTTAGCAGCTCTAATACAAGAATCGTTGGCAGGTTTGTTAATCCAACCATTTTCAACAGGAGAAAATTGATAATAACCATTTATATTTTGATTAATTACTCCACTTATTGTATTTGAAAACAATCCGCTTTGAACTCTGTTTATAACAACAGCTCCTACAGCAAGCTGTGCCTGATATGGCTCACCCTGTGTTTCAGCCATAATTAATCTTGCAAGCAAGTCCAATTCACTTGCTGAATAATTAATTACTGCAGCTGGGACAGTAGGTGTTGTTGGTACAGTTGTAGGTGTAGGCGTTAATACAGGTGCAGTTGTTGAAGGGGTCATAATAGGTATATTCAATATTTGTCCAACTCGTATGTAGTAGGTATAAATATTGTTTGCTTTTCTTAAAGTTTCTAAAGGCACACCATATTTTTTAGCAAGTGAATATAAGGTATCACCCTTTTGAACTAAATGAGTTTTACTTGATACATTTAATTCTTGTCCAATATTAATTGTTGTGCTCACTAAGTTGTTATCATTCATTAAATTTGAAACAGAAGTGTTGAATACTTGACTTATTTTATACAATGTATCACCTTTTACTATTGTATAAGTTGCTGCTTGTGCATCAGCAATATTAAATAAGCTTATGCCAAGTGTGAGAGTGGTGGTTAAAACCATTGATTTTAGACATTTTATTTTTTTCATATATCCTCCTTATGCCTCCCAGGTTAGTTGACGGATTAGGGTAGAGGTACCCCGCTTTCAAGAAAGCTTCACCCCGATGAATAATCCCCGGTACTTTTTTAAAGATTCGGCTATATATAGTTTAGTGTAAAAATAATAACAAATCAATGGAAAGTACTTGTAATGAAGGTAATATAAAACTTATAGTCAATAAAAAAAGAGAGTTTCCTCTCTTTTAACTTTAAAATACAATTTCGTATAAATTAAGTTCTCCACTTTTTTTAAGTTTTCCTAATTCAGGAACAAGCGTTTTAAAGTGTTCTGTATTTCTATGCTTTTCAATGATTTCCATGCTAGCCCAATCTTCAACCATTGTTAAAATAGTTTTATCATTTATTTCTTTGCATAATTGGTATGAAATACATCCTTCTTCTTTTATAGATTCAACTCTTAGCTTTTTAAATATTTCTATTGCTTTTTCTACATCTTCTTCAGCATAAACACCTTTTGATATTAACCTTATCATCATATCCTCCCAAAATTATACATATTAGTAAATATAATTTATATTAAATAGATATCTTTGTCAAGCTAAAGCAAATTAACAAATTCTTTATGAATTTCTGCGTTCAATTTAAAATTCAAATTTCTCAAGGCAGCGTCCAAAGCTTTTAAAGCAATATATACTTTTTCTTCTCTACAATTTTCTCCCATGTGACCTATTCTAAATACTTTATTTTCAAGAACATCAAAAGCACCTGCAATCATAACATTGGAATCTTTAATGATTAAATTAAAAAGTTCATTGAAAATAATATTATCAGGAACTAAAACGGAAGTAACAGTATTTGAATAGCCACTAAAAGGATATAATTCAAGGCCTGAATTTCTAATGCTTTCCCTTGTTGCGTTAGCCACTTTTTCATGTCTTTTAAGTACATCCTTATCCAATATTAATCTCTCAATTGCTTCTCTTAAACCAAATATATCACTTATTGGAGGCGTATATGGAAATGCTTTATTTTCATACCAATTTTTCCATATGCCTAAATTACAGTAAAATCCAGCAATAGGAACGGACCTATTTAAAATTTTATTCCATCCATCATCGCTTATTGCTATAATTGTAAGTCCTGGTGCTGCGGATAAACATTTTTGTGATCCAGTTATTACAACATCCATTTTCCATTCATCAACTTTAACTTCTTCACCGCCAAAAGCTGAAACAGAATCAACAACAGAAATAATTCCGTATTTTTTTAATATAGGACATATTAAATGTACAGGATTTGTTATACCAGAAGGTGTTTCGCAGTGTACCAATGTTGCAACTTTGAAATCGTGATTGTTTTGTAAAAATTTTTCAAGTTCTTCTATATTTATTTCTTTTCTGTAATCACTTTGGTAAAATGTAACTTCAGCTCCATAAATTTTAGCAAAATCAGCAAATGAATGGCCGAATATACCATTGTCCAAGCAAAGAATTTTGTCATTAGGTTCTATTAAAGAAGCACAGCTTGCTTCTAATCCTAATATGCCTTCTCCGCTTAATATCAAAACATCATTTTTTGTTTGAAAAACATTTTTAAATTTTTCACATGTTTCTTTATAAAACTCAAAGAAATTCATGTCTAAATCTGGATTTGTAATCTCTTTTGCCATTGCTCTTCTGACATCTTCATGAATGTATGTTGGGCCAGGTGTCATTATCATAGGAATATTCATTTATGTTTCTCCTTATATGTTTGATAATAATTTTATTTTTTTAATTGCAGGTGTCAATACTAATGACAGCATGCCTAATATTAATTGAGTAATGTTTCCAGGAATTGAAGTAACAGGTGTTATCCAATTACCGTATAAAATTCCTTCAGTTATATAATAACCAATTACCATCCAAATACCACTTATTATTATTGCAAGTAAATTAAAGAGAAAATTGTTTCCGTTTTTTCCATTGCTATAAGAAATGCTTCCTGCAATATAGCCCATGATGCCTCTAACAATAAATGTAAATGGAGCCCATGCGGTCCATCCTGATAAAATATCAAATAATCCCATACCAAAAGCTCCAGCTATTGCTCCTTTTTTCTTACCAAATACAAAAGCTGATAAAAACAATACAACATTACCAGTGTGTATAAGTCCACCATTAATTGAAATAGGAAGTCTAATATTTATAAACATTGTTGCTACAAATACCATTGCAACTAAAAGACCCGTTATTACAATGTCCTTTGTTTTAGAATTTACACCATTTTTGTTAATCATTTCATTTTGCATTTTTTGTCTCCTATATTTTTAAAATTAAATTATATTATAATGATAATAGTATATTGTCATTTAGTAAATGCTCAATAATGATTTATTTAGGGTGGTCAGATTTAATGTTAAAAGTAAATATTGATTTAAAAATAAAATGCTGTAATCCCAAACTGGATTACAGCGTTTTTATAATATATTATTTAAAAGGTAACGAAATATTTGATAATGCTTTTTCAGCGTTGTCTTGAAGTTGAGGTTGAAGGGAAATATCTCCTAATGAAACCATACCTACAAGACTATTATTTTGAACAACTGGTATTCTTCTTATTTGTTTATCGCTCATTAATTTAGCTGCTTCATGAACATTCATAGAAGGAGATCCTGTTACAACATCTTTAGTCATAATATCTCCTACTTTTTGTTGATTAACATCTTTTCCGTCTGCTACAGATCTTAATGCAATATCTCTGTCAGTAACTATACCTACAACTTGTTTGTTTTCACAAATTGGTACAGAACCAATATTATATTGTGCCATTAATTTGGCAGCTTTTTGAATAGAGTCACTTGAATTTAAACTTGCTATATCACTTGTCATTATATCTTTTAGAATCATAATAATCACCTCCAAAAATATAATCCCCAATAATATTTTAATTATCAATATTTATAATTAAACCATCTATGAATTTACGGATATTAATTTTGCCAGAATACGTGGTTTTTCCTCTTATAAAATCCATTTCAGACTTAACTTCTTCAAAATTAAATAA
The DNA here is from genome assembly GCA_029239575.1 of Bacillota bacterium. GTDB lineage: Bacteria > Bacillota > Clostridia > Tissierellales > Sedimentibacteraceae > Sedimentibacter. Next base: position 8,977 of record JARBUP010000037.1, on the reverse strand, counting down.
GCTATTTGCATACATTATGAAAATTTCATTCATATTGTCTTCGATTCCTAAATGAGCTATATTGGATAATCCTTTTGCTATGGCACGACGAATTCTTTGCTCCATACTTTTAGGATTAGTATTTAAAGAACTGCTTATCTCCAACATAGTTATGTCTGACATACTTAAATCATTTTTAATTAAGAATTTACAAATATTTATAATATCTGCTGCACCTTTTTCTCCAGTCATACCTAATTTGTTTAAAATAAGTTGTACTTTTTTCAATTTTGTATTTAATGAATCTTCATGGGAAAATTCGTGAGAATTTTTGTTGCTGTGTTCTAAATCATTTATAAATATATCTTTAATATTTTGCATTGTTTTTTTATATTTAATTTTCTCAGATACATTATTTATTACAGTTTTTACTTCAATGGCATTGATTGGCTTATTAATAAAAAAGTCTATTCCTGCTGTATAAGCTTTGCTAATAATATTTTTAGATGAAACTTGTGATATCATAATAAAATTTAAATTATTATTTAAGCTTGAAAGTTCTTTAACTACTGCGATGCCATCTTTACCAGGCATTAATAAATCTATTAATACAATATTAGGTAATAAAGCACTTATTTCTTCAATACTATCATCACCATTTAATGAATATCCGCATACTTTTCCTAAATCGTTATCCTCAATTATATTTTCAAGCATTTTTACAACAGCAATGTCATCATCTATAATATAAATTTTCAATTAAGCCTCCGATATATTTATATATTTTAATTATAATTATAATTTACCTTAACATTATACATTATATTATTATTATTAACAATTTTTTTATTTATTTAACACTAATTTTATTATATAATTTAATTTAAATATGATATAATATTTTCATTTGGAGGATATTTTGAACAAATTACAAAAACATTTTGTTATAATTATGGTAATCACAGCTTTAGGAGAATTATATTTTTATCCGTTAAGTGAAAATTTTAGATTTTCTGCAGGTGTTGTTGCATTTAACATAGTTCTTTTGTTAGTCGATGATTTTAATGAAATTAAATTATCAATTTATACTGGATTTTCTGTTTTAGTATTAAGATTTTTAATTGAGAATTTTGCTTCTGATTATAATATGTTGGATATTTTTATTTCTAAATTACCTTCTTTTGTTTATTATTTACTTTATGGAATAGCAGCCTATATTATTTCTTTTAGAAAAAATCGAGAAAATTTATTAAGAACAATATTATCATTGTTTTCAATAGATGTTTTATGCAATTTGACAGAAGCTATAATAAGACAGGATTTAAACAGTGATTTATTTAAATTTATTGTATTGATTGGATTTATTAGAAGTATAGTTTCCTTTGGAATTTATATTATAGTTGAATCCCAGAAAAATATAATAAGAAAAAAAGAACATCAAAAGAGATACATACAGCTTAATACATTAGTTTCTAACATACAGGCAGAGCTTTTTTATTTAAAAAAGTCAACTCAAGATATTGAAAGTGTAATGAGTATGAGTTATTCTTTATATGAAAGCACTAAAGAAAATGAAAATATTAATCAGGATGCTTTAAATATAGCAAGGGAAGTTCATGAAATTAAAAAAGATTATTACAGAGTATTAAATGGTTTTGAAAGTTTTTTGAAGGAATTTGAAACAAATGAGTCAATGAGCTTTAAAGATATTGCATTTATTATAGAAGGAAACAGCAAAAGGTATATTGAAGAAAGAATGAAGGATATTGACTTTAGTATTGCAATAAACAACAATATATATATTAAAAAATATTATTCAGTTTTTACAATATTAAATAATTTAATAACTAATGCAATTGATGCAATTAAAAAAAGCGGTTATATTAAAATAGTACAATATACAGATGATGATAATATTGTTTTTACAGTATCAGATAGCGGTGGGGGAATAGACGAGCAATTAATTCCATATATATTTAATCCTGGGTTTACAACTAAGTTTGATGACAAAACTGGAGTATCGTCTACGGGTATCGGTTTATCCCATGTAAAAAACATTGTGGATGAATTGCAAGGAGATATAAAAGTGACTTCAAATAAAAAAGGAACAGAGTTTAAAGTTTATATACCTCTTAAGTATTTAAAAATACAGTAAAAATGAAAGTTCTTAATTAAATATTGCAAATAAAAATAAAAAACTACAAATTTTCAAAAAGAAAATTTGTAGTTTTTTGTAGTTTTGTGAAATGTGTTCGTATACTTGATACATATGGAGGGTGTGATAATGTTGTAAGTGATTTGAAGGTGAAATCGATTATCTTACAGACAGCATGCAAAATGGGATAATGGCAAAAGAGTAAAATATAAAAAGTAAGTTTTGTTTTAGCAATTTTCACTTAAATATTTTAAAAATAAATTATTATGAAGTGGGAATAATTATTTAAGATTAAAGAAATTATAAAAAAGCAATTTTAAGGAGGATTTTATGGTAATTCAGATTAATATGATTCAAACAGTTGCTATTGGTGTATTAGTATTTTTATTAGGTGATTTTTTAGTTAAGAGAGTAGCAATATTTAGAAGATATTGTATTCCAGCACCAGTTATTGGCGGCTTGATTTTAGCAATTATAAACTTGATAGGTGTGCAAACGGGAGCATTTTCTTTTAAATTTGACAACACATTTAAAGATTTCTTTATGATAGCATTTTTCTCAACTATAGGATTTAGTGCGAGTATAAAAGTTATTAAACAAGGTGGAGTTGCAATACTTATATTATTTATTGTTTCAGTAATAATGTTAATTGTTCAAAATATTTGGGGCGTTGCAATTTCAAAAGCATTTGGTATAAATCCATTATATGGTTTAGCAGCAGGTTCTATATCATTAATGGGTGGAGTTGGTTCTTCAGCAGCATACGGTCCTATATTAGAAGCAAACGGTGCCGACGGGGCCCTGGCAGTAGCTATAGCATCAGCAACATTCGGATTAGTTATGGGTGGATTAGTTTCTGGACCAATAGCAAAATTCTTAATAGATAGAAAAGGCTTGCTTCAAAAAGCAAAAGCTAAAGATGAAATGGCAATATCTAAAGATATAGATTTTTCAGCATTAGAAGTTGAAGATGATGATCCTGATATGATCAAAACAAGTGAATTAAATAAAGCATTCTTTATGATAGTAATCGCAATGGGTGTAGGTACAGTATTTACAATGTTAATTAAATTAACTGGTTTAGTTATACCAGCATATATAGGAGCTATATTTGCTGCTGCTATAATTCGTAATATAGCTGACAGCCGTAAAGCTGAATTGCCACAAGCTGAAATAGCAGCTCTTGGAAATATATTTTTAAGTGTATTCCTTGCAATGACAATAATGTCATTAGAAATTTGGAAAATTGCTGGAATGGCTTTACCTCTTATTACAATATTAGTAGGTCAAGTAATACTTCTTGCAATATTCGATATATTTATTGTATACAACGCAGCTGGAAAAGATTATGACAGTGCGGTTATGACAGCAGGATTCTACGGATATGCAATGGGAGCTACTCCAAATGCAATGGCATCAATGTCAGCAGTTGTAGATAAATATGGTAGACCATCACCAAAAGCATATTTCACAATTCCGATAGTTGGTGGATTCATTATCGACTTAACTATGTCATTATTAGTAATAGGACATATGAATTTAATATTAGCAGGTATACTATAATAAGTAATTTATAAATAGAAAAAAGACAAAAGTTTGATAAAAACTTTTGTCTTTTTTTTATGAATTTTATAAATTTATATGTTTAATTTTTTTATGTTATTATAATAATTATATGAAAATGTATATTTAGTTAATTTTTAGCATTTTTATTGTTAAAAAAGTAATTAAATTGACAATGAATTTAATATAATATATATTATAAAATAAATTATGATTAATATTCAATAAGTTGAATTTTATATGTACTTTTGGGTAATAATCAAATTTAACATAAATAAATTGACGGGGTAGTAAAATGATTAATGTATGGGAAGAAAATAAAAGGTGCTTGCAGTGCAAAAAACCATCTTGTGAAAAAGGATGTCCTGTTGATACGCCTATAAAAGAAGTTATTCAATTATTAAAAGAAAATAAAATTAAAGAAGCAGGCAAGCTTTTGTTTGATAATAATCCTTTGTCAGTTGTAACATCCTTAATATGCCCTCATGAAGATTTTTGTGTAGGTCATTGTGTTTTAAGTCATAAGGGTAGCCCTGTTCAAACTTGCTTTATTGAAAATTATACATCCGATTATTTTTTAAATACAGTTGATTTTGAACCTGAAATAAATCCTGAAAAAAAAGTAGCTATAATAGGTTCTGGACCTGCAGGACTTACAATGGCCATCTTATTGGCAAGAAAAGGGTATGACATAACTATTTTTGAATCCCATGAAGAAATCGGGGGAGTACTTCGCTATGGAATTCCTGAATTTAGATTGCCAAAATCAATACTCGACAGATATTATGAAATATTGATTAAAATGGGTGTGAAAATTAGACCTAATACATTGATTGGAACAGTTATAACTTTGGATGACATGTTCAGGGATGGTTATAAAGCAATATTTGTAGCATCTGGTACTTGGAAACCGAGAAAATTAAATATTCCTGGGGAAAGTTTAGGACATGTTTACTATGCGATAGATTATTTAAGAAGCCCAAATACACATAATTTAGGTAAAAAAGTATGTGTCATAGGCGGAGGAAATGTTGCACTTGATTGTGCAAGAACTGCCATCAGAAAAGGGGCTAAAGAAGTAACTGTTTATTATAGAAAAGGAGAGGCTGACATGCCTTCAAGTAAAGAAGAAATTAACTATGCAAAATTAGACGGTGTTAGTTTTGAATTTTACAGATCTCCAGTTGAAATAAAAGATAAATATATTAAATTTAAAGTAACTGATCCTTTGCAAGAAAATGAAGATTTATATGAAGAAGTAACTTATGATGCAGACTCAGTTATAATTTCCATAAGTCAAGGACCAAGGTCAATCATAGCTGATTCTACAAGAGGAGTTAAATTAGATAAGCTTGGATTAATTGTCATAGATGAAACGGGAAAAACAACAAAAGAAGGTGTTTTTGCAGCTGGGGATGTTGTAACAGGCGCAAAAACAGTTGTAGAAGCAGTTGCCGCAACAAAAATAGTTGCTAAATATTTAGATGAATATGTAACAGAAAAATATAATTTATAATTAAAAAGGACGCTTCAATATTTTAATATTGATGAAACGTCCTTTTTTTATGGGATGTTGATTATTTAATAGAATTGTAAATTAACCGCCTACGTAAAGGGGTATTAAGTTTAATATATCTTTTTCTTGAATAACTACGTTATTATAATCCTTTTCGGAAACTAACTTATTATTTAATGAAACCATAAAAGATTCTGAAAATAATCCTCCATATTCTTTTTTTACAGTTTCTATTCTTATTACTTCAAGAACAGTCATTCCAATATAATCTTGAGTTGTGATTTTAACCATATAGTGTATCCTTTTAAATATTAGCCAATCTTTTTAAATCTTCTTTTGATATTGAAAAAGAATGTCCTGTTTTTGGAGAAATTTCTTCAAAGAAAAAGTCTGGAAGTGTATTGTCATCTGGTGTCCAACCAGCTTTTTTGTTCCACTCTTTTTCTAAAATAAGCGTTTCCTTAGCAATAGCAAATAACTGATCTACAGTATCGGGACCGCCAAAACAGCCTGAATACATTTTTGCTAATTCTGGCAAAAATTTACCCATGAAAATAAAGTTCATCATGCACATTGTGTTGTCAACCAATGCAAATGTCAGCTCTATATTCTTATAAACATCGAAAATTTCCTCAGGAGTTTTTCCATAGAAACTGCCTTCAGCCGGAGCTTGTGTGTGGTCAGCACCCTGAGTTCCAAGAGCAAATGCAAGACCTGTAGGAGCTGCACCTCGTGGATCGTATCCTGGCATAGACTGATGTTTTGTTACAGGTATTCTCTTTACATTAAAATATTTAGCTGTTACTTCACATCCGTTACCAAAAGTATCACATAGTCCCTTTCCTTCTATTATATCTTGGGCTATTTGTATAGCACCAGGACCATCACCCCATTTCAAGTGACCACCTTCCATTGCGACAGCTATTGAACCACCAAATTCAATTGTATCAATTCCTGCTTCATCACAAAGTCGGTCTATTCTTAAAACATCATCATAATTTGTCATTCCACAATTAGCGCCGCACAGGGCTATGGTCTCATATTCGCATCCTGCTGTTAGTAATTTTCCTTTTTTATCATTAACTATTCCTGCACAAGATACAATACATCCAGTCATACAAGGATGTCCTGTGGATCCTCTTTCCTTGATAATTTCTTGATATTTCTCTGAATAAAGATTTTCAACACCATTATATAAATCACAAGAAAAATTCTTTAAAGGCAACGCACCAACATCTGCTTTTTTCTTAACTCCATCAGGTGTTCCAACAGAATGCAAAGGAGTATGTGGTGCGATTTTTGCAACTTCCTTATTTATGAACACTCTCATATCTTTTACTAATTGCGGATTAACAAAATCTGGTTTATATGGGATATCTGCTTTCTCAACAACAATAGCTTTTACGCCGCGGCTGCCCATTACAGCTCCTAAACCACCTCTTGCAGCAGCCCTACAAGGATAGTTTTGACCTGCTTGATTTATTTGTATGCTTGAGTTTTTGTAACCTCTTTCACCAGCTGGACCAATTACTGCTATTCCAAGATTTGAGCCATAGAGTTCTACAATTTTCTCAACCATATTATATGTAGTCCATTGTTTATAATTTTCTGCATCAATAAAATTAATTTGACCATTTTTATCTATAAAAATCATATACATTTTATCACTGGACTGACCTTCGATAATAATTTCCATTATGCCGTGACGAGCTAAAAAGTTGCCAATTTGACCACCGGCATTAGCTTCTTTAATACCAAACGTCAAAGGACTTTTAGCTCCAAAAGAAATTCTGCCGGCAGATGATAAGCCTGTTCCAGCAGTTGCAGTACAGGCAATAATTAATTTGTTATCAGGTCCAAGAGGGTCGCATTTAGGATCAATTTCTTCAGTCATTGTTTTTGCAATAACCCCTGTTCCGCCAAAACCTAAATATTTAAAATCTTCTTCTGTAGCTGTTAGTTTAGTCATATTAATTCTTTTTGTTTTCCACATAATATAGCCTCCTTATTTTATGATATTTCAACTTTAACAGTGCATTTACTTTTTGTATATATGGCTTGAATTATTGAACCTGCTATTAAAAATACGGCAGCAGCTGCAACAGGGAAATATCCAACTTCTTGATTGAAGATAAGAATGAGCCATCTTGCAACTATAGGTTGAATAAAGTTACCAAAGCCTTGCATAGAAGAAATCAAAGCAATAGCTACCCCTACCCAAGCAGGATTTGCAATTTCGGTAACACGTGCAAAATAACCCGGTATCATAGTACCCATTCCTAAACCTGACAAAAATGTAGACATGTAAATAGTTAATATTGTATTTGAATAACAGAAAAATGTAAAACCTATACCCGTAAATAACCATGCTGTTGCTATTATATAGATACCTACATATTTTTTTAATAATCCAAACATCATTCCGCCCACAAAAGCACCTGCAGTAAAAAGTGAAAGAGCAATACCTGAATTTGCAGAAGTTCCAATTCCTGTAGTTTCAATTACTATGGATAAATTTGTAGGCAACATGCATCTGAATATTACAACTAACAAATATATTGAAACAAGTCCATATACTTTTGGTGTAATTTTAAACAAAAACATTTTTTTCTTAGTAATATCGCCTGTTTCTGTTTCTATATCTTTAGGTACATCCGGCATATACAATATTGCCAGAATTAATACCCAAATCGGGAATAAATATGCTAAAAAGGCATAATGCCAATCTATTAATGTTAAATATCCTCCCAGCGTCTGTGTTGCAATTCCACCAAAACACCCTACTGCTTGGTTAAAGCCAATATATCTGTCCTTTTGTTCACCTTGATAAAAGGCATTAATTAACCCCACATCTGCTGTTATTGTTATACCAGAACCAACCCCAAGAAGAGCACGACAAATAAGTATAGCGGTAAAATCATTTAGAAATGCTGGAAGTGTTCCAAAAAAAACAAACATAAAAATACCGAAAATTATCAATTTACGAGGCTGAAATTTTGTACATAAATAACCATAAAGTGGTGCTACTATTGCTACAATTAAATTTGGAAGTGTTACTAACAGCTGAATGGATGTAATGCTGACATTAGGAAATTCCTTCATCATTGATGCAATAGCTGTTGCAGCTGCACCGGATGAAACATCGTTTAATCCAACGGACAATACAACAATTGCTAATATCCATTTATTCATAGTTTTAGGATCCCTGTTCATATAAGCCTCCTTATAACACCACGCATAAATATATTGTTTTATTAAACAAATTTATGCGTGGTGTACATTTATTTTACCAAACGTTTTCTCTGTAAGCTTTCTCAAGCAACATTATAATCGATTCAGTATTAGTTGGCATAGGTGCAAGCGCAAGCCCCATTTTTAGAACATTAGGCGGAACCTTCACTTTAAGTTCTTCAAGGTCAAGGCCTAAAGACTGAAGTGTAGGCATGTTAGTAGCTTTCATCATACCTCTCAGTGCTTCTTTCGCTGCAATACCAATTTCTTCTGATGATGAATTTTCTGGTAAATCAGCACCTAAACAACGAGCGATATATGCTACTTTTTCAGGAACAGCAGGAGCTATATATTCTAATACTTGAGGCATCGTCATTACGCATGCTGTACCATGAGGCACGTGGTAATAAGCACCTAAAGCTCTGCCGATGTCATGACCAAAGTGACATAATGGTCCCATCATTGACATACCACCCATTGTAGCGGCTTGCATCATATCAGTTCTTGCTTCTAAATCATTAGGACCATTGTTA
>JARBUP010000286.1 GCA_029239575.1 Bacillota bacterium | reverse complement strand
CGGCTGTATTGCCATAGGTGAAGGAGCTAACATGCCTACAACTAATGAAGCAATCAACCTATTAATCCAAAACAATGTATTACTTGCACCAGCTAAAGCAGCAAATGCAGGCGGCGTTGCCACATCAGCTTTAGAAATGTCACAAAACAGTTCAAGAATGAATTGGAGTTTCGAAAAAGTAGATAATTTATTAAAAGACATAATGGTTAATATATTTAACGACAGCAAAAATGCTGCTGAAAAATACGGATATAAAGGAAACTATGTTGTTGGAGCAAATATAGCGGCATTCTTAAAAGTTTCCGATGCTATGTTAGCTCAAGGTTGTGTATAAATAAAATAAAAGGACGGATATCCGTCCTTTCATTTTATCTTCTTTCTAAATTAAATGTACTGACAATACCATTTACATAAGCTCTTGCAATTTCTACTTTATTATTTATTATCCAGTTTGCAACAGTAGGATTGTCATGAAAATCTGTTTCAATAAGTGCAGTTACTAAATTATATTGATTTGGAGTTCTTATTTCTCCATATCCATATCCGTCAAATGCATCCATACCACTCCTAACCTGTGTGTATCTTGAAGGATCCAACGGAGCTATTTCATTTAATTCATTAACTATATTAGTAGCTAATAATTTACCTGTAGCATCATCAGGATGATAAAAAGCTTCTGCTCCGCTTAACACAGTTGTTCCTGATGCATTAGAATGCATTGCTATATAAACATCTGCTCCCATTTCTGCAGCTTCTGCCGGTCTTCCTTCAAAGCTTGTTCCAAATATGTTACCGATTACTGCTTCACATTTATATTCATTGTTAAGCATATCTTTTACTATATTTGCTATAGCTTCCATTTCAGCTTTTTCAGTTGTATTTCCAACTGCATAAAGGTTAGCTGGTTGGTTAGATGGTGATAAGTATATTAAAAATTCATCCCGACCTTCACCTCTTGATGGTGACTCAGGTAAATCATTACTTATTACTAATACTCCATTTATGTATTTTACAAGTTCATTAGATTTTATATCTTTTCGCCACTCAACTATATCATTTTTACTGAGTAAAATTAAATTAGATTCCCCTACCCAAACTACATTGTATCCCATGTTTTCTGATAAAAATCTAACTGGTATTAATACCCTGCTGTTAATTATTGTTGCTGGAACATCTAAATATTTAGCTGAACCATTAACTAATACTGTTTTGCTATCAGCAGTAAATATAATTATATTTTTTCCATCTGTTGCAGTTGCAGTTCTTTTATTATTATCCCAAGTAACTGTTAAACCCATTGCTTCACAAATCGCTCTCATAGGAACTAATGTTCTGTTATTTATCATTTGTGGTTTAACATCAAACTTAATTTGGTTTCCATCTAAATTAACTCTAATATCTGATGATTTAGTGTAATCAACATTTTCAAAAACAGAATTACCTGTATTATCTGCTGCATAAGCAAAATTGCTTTGTACTCCTGCTAAATTTATAATAGCACATAAAGCAATTATAAATGTCAAAATTCTTTTTTTCATTCTTAACTTGTCCCTTTCTTAATTAGTCATTGTTTAATCTTTTTCTTACCTCCTTCTTAAGAAATTTAAAATACCATATTATTAGGTATAGCGACACTCTATTATATTATTCGTCACAAATTTGTAATTTTTTAATGTTTTTCACAAATAAACAATTAGTAATATAATCCAATTACAAAAATAGAAAAGCACTTTAAAATATAATATCTATCTTAAAGTGCTTAATCTATTATTTAATTAAATTAGCATTTCTTTTATACGCTTATATTATTTATTTCACTTCAATTGTTTGAATTTTATCTTCAATAACATCGACTTTTTTAATTTTATAAATAATTACACTAAAAACAAATTTAAATATTTGATCTAATGCCATACAAAGCCATATAAATATTATATCCAATTTAAGTATATATGCGAATAACAAAGCTAATGGTACTCTAATAACCCAAATTCCTAAAAACGATATAATCATAGGTATATTTTTATAGCCTGCTGAACGTATTATTCCATTTAGAACTTTAGATACATTTTGGGGTATTTGTATAAATCCCATTACTATGAGATATTTCACACCTATTGCTTGTATTTCAGCATTATTAGTAAAAAGACTCATAAAAACATTTGGAAATAAAATTATAAACACAGAAGATACTAAACTTATAAAAGTAGAAGTTGTTATCAACTGTTTAGTATATATTTTTAACAAAGCTCCATCTTTTTTACCTATTGCATTTGCAGTCATGGAAGTAGCCGCAATACCTACACCAAATGCAGGCATCTCAGTTAAAATCTCTGCTTGCAATCCCAATTGATATGCAGCAAATGTAACTTCTCCATACGAAAGAATAGCTTTACTCATAATTATGGCTGAAAATTGCCAAAACATACTTTCAAAGGCAGCAGGAATTCCTATGGAATATACTTGTTTTATAATATTAAAATCAAATTTAAATAAATTTTTATTTATAATAATGGTGCTAAACAATCCATTTTTTTTATTATATAAAAGATATAACCCTATAACTGCTCCCGAAATCTGAGATATTGAAAGAGCGATGGCAGCTCCCATCAAAGATAAATTAGGAAATCCAAACTTTCCATATATTAAAACATATCCTAAAATAACATTAATAATATTTACAACTATAGCAATATACATTGGAGTTTTAGTATTGCCACATGCTTGATATGCCGCAGTTACTAATGACATTATCATTAAAAAAGGAGAAGATAAAATCACTATTTTTAAATATTCTTTTGAATTATACAGTGTTTCACTACTCGATGTAAAAAATGATAAAATACTTGATGAACTAAAAAAAATAATGACACCGATTATAACAGAAATAATACACGACGTTATAAGAGTTTGTTCAAAAGCTTTTTTACATTTTACCAAATCATTTTCACCACGTGATTTTGCTATTACAACTGTAGCCCCTACTCCTATACCTTTAAATAAACACCAAAGTACTCCCGTTATCCTGCTACAAATTCCTTGGGAAGAAATTAGCATAGGAGTAAGTCTACCTATCATTGCAGCAGAAATTATACCAGCTGAAATTTGAAATACGTTTTCCAGCATTATAGGAATAATTAAAAAATATATTTCTTTCCTAATTACTTTTTTATCATAAATTTTTTCAGCCATTGCAATTGTCCTTTTAATATGTATTATATTTTAATTATATATTAAAAAAGCGGACATTTCAAGAAAAGCTTATATATAGTATAAAAGCAAAATTAATATTAAGATAGAAATTTTATTTATGTTGACAAATATCTATTAATAATATATTATGACATAGTTGATATGAACATTGTTCATTTGAAATAAAAGTAAATTATGGGGTGTTGTAATTGTCAAGAATAATCGAGAATCCAAGCGAACTTATATTAAATACAGCGAAAGAGATACTTTATAATGATGGATATAATAAATTAAGTATGAGAAATGTTGCAAAGGCATGTGATATAGGCCTTGGCACTATATATAACTATTATCCTACAAAAAAAAGTTTGATTATTGAAATGATGACTTGCTATTGGAGTGAATTTATTATTAAAACTCAAACAATAGTTAAATCTGATAATGAATTTTATAATAAACTAAAAAATATATTTGACGACTTAAGTTTTTTTATTAAAACATTTAAAGAAATATGGCTTAAACCTGAACTTTATGCTAATCCAGATTATGTTAAAAGCAGCGTAGAAAGAGAAGATATATATATA
>JARBUP010000036.1 GCA_029239575.1 Bacillota bacterium | reverse complement strand
TGGAATTAATCCATTAGGATTTAGAAATCCACTTGGTTATACAGGAAGCCATAATTTCCAATATGATAAAGATCACGATGATAAAGGTCAACTAATAAATAAATAATAAATGAAATAATAGTTCATAAAAAACGATATAAGATAATATATATTATCATCTTATATCGTTTTTAATTTTTATTTTTCTGTATTAAGCTTTTGCATTTTTCTACTTATAGTAGATGAATTAACATCAAGCGCTATGGCAGCTTGTCGTATAGAGCCAAATTCCATAACTGCTCGTTCAATTAATTCATTTTCAAATAATTCTACAGCCTGTTTTAATGGCATAATGTCAATATTAAATTTAGGTAACGTATTATCTATGAGTTTTGCTGGTAGATTATCTTTAGTAATTATATCTTCTTGTGATGTAATTACTAAATTTTCAACTAAATTTTCTAATTCCCTAATATTTCCTGGCCATTTGTAATTTTTGAGAACTTCTATTGTTTCTGGTGCTAAGGTCTTATTCACATTATATTTCTTATTAATAATTTTCAAAAAGTGATATAATAGTGGGATGATATCGTCTTTTCTTTCTCTTAGAGGCGGTAGTTTAATTGTAACTACATTTAGACGATAATATAAATCTTCGCGAAATAGTTTTTCTGCTACCATTTTTTCCAAATCGCAATTTGTAGCAGCAATTATCCTGACATCTACATCAATTGGAGTAGTTCTCCCTATACGTGTAACAGACTTTTGTTGTAAAACTCGAAGTAATTTACCCTGCAAGTGTAGCGGTAAGTCTCCTATTTCATCTAAGAATACTGTGCCCCCGTTAGCCGATTCAAAAAGACCTTTTCTACCTTGAGAATCAGCACCGGTAAAAGATCCTTTCTCATATCCAAAAAGTTCTGATTCAATTAAATTTTCTGGTATAGCTCCACAGTTTACTTGTAAATATGGCTTATCTTTTCTTTGACTATTCTCAACAATTAAAGAGGAAATTAACTCTTTACCTGTACCAGATTCTCCTAATATTATAACAGTTGAGCCATCAAATGACGCAATTCTTTTAGCTAACTGTATTGTGGAAAAAAACGTTTTACTATTAGCTATAATGTTATTAGTACCTAGTTTGTCTTTCGTATCTTCAATCATTTGATCTTGTAATCGTATAAGATTTTCTTTGTCAAGTAGAGTATTCTGTAATTTCGACAACAAAGTTATATCACGAACGTTATTGAAAATATATTTTATAGACCCATCATTGTTAAAAATAGGAGTTGCTGTAGCAAGTACAGTTAGATTAGTGTTATAATTGTAGCAAGTTTTTGATATCTGTCTTTTTTCTCGTATAACATCTAAAATTACTGAATCCGATATTATTTTTTCATTTAAAAGTTGACTTGTAGTTTTATTAATAAGTAAATCTTCATTTACCCCTAAAAGAGATAGGTTTGCAGAGTTGACATAAAGTACTTTTCCATTACCATCAGTAATCCATATACCATCATATGAAAAATCTAACATTTGTAAAATACTTGTTTTATCTAGGTTAATATAATCGTTAGTCAAAATACGACCTCCATAAGTAACTTGAAATAATTATCATAAAAGTAATTCAATTAATATGATACCATAATTTACATATTATTGCAATAATGCATTGCATGTTCCATATTTGCAATACATATATTTAGAAATAATTAATAGAATATAGTTGTTCATATAATAAAATTTGAAAAATGGCAAAGGATTTAAACATTAGCAAGGTTACCTTATGGAGAAAAATTAAAGAGTACAACATATATAGTATGTTTTTAAGATATGAAAAACAGCATTCTACTTTTAAAAGCGTAGAATGCTGTTTTTATATTAACTATTAAATACCTCTTTATTAACGAGCCATGTTATTTCCTTGCCAGTAAGACACTCATAAATACCTTGAGCGCTATGTGTTGCCATATTAATTAATGCCTGCTGAGTTAAGGCAGCGTTGTGAGGAGAAACGATAATATTATCAAGTGTAAATAATTTATCGGTTTTTAATGGTGGTTCTGCTTCAAATACGTCAAACGCAGCAAATGAAATTTTTTTATTGTATAAGGCATCATATAGCGCATCTTCGTCTACAATACCTCCTCTTGCAGCATTTACAAGTATTGCTGTGTTTTTCATCATGTCAAATTGTTTACTGGAGATAAGGTTTTTGTTTTCTTTTGTAAAAGGAATATGAAGTGTTATAATATCGGAATTTTTGTAAATTTCATTTATATCATCAACTAGAACTCCATTTTCCATACTAATTCTAAAAGGATCATATGCTATAATATTTACTTCAAATCCACCTAATTTTTTAGCTACTAATGATGCTATATTTCCCATTCCTATAAATCCTATTGTTTTTCCTTGAATTTCAATGGTAGGATATACATTTCTATCAGTATATTTTCCTTCTCTAGTACTGTTATCTAAGAGATTTATGTTTTTACATGCAGCTAAAATTAATGCAACAGTATGTTCAGCAACAGCATTTATATTTGATTTTGGAGCATTAACTACTGCTACATTATTTTTAGTACAAGAGTCTACATCTATATTGTCAACGCCTATGCCGTGTTTTCCTACTACTTTTAAATTTGGAAGATTATTGACAATATTATCTGTAATTTTGGCTGATCTAACAAGAATAGCGTCACATTCTTGAGCCTCTTTTATAATACTATCTTCATTAATTGAGGTAGCTTGTACAACCTGAGCAAAACCTTGTAGATATTTTACACCTTCATTATGAATTGTTTCTGTTAAAAATACTTTCATAATTCCTCCTTATATACTTTTTATTTCGTTTACGATTTTTGTGAAGTAATTTTTTACAGTACCTTGGTCATTTCCAATTAGCATGTATTTCATTCCCATACTAACATACTTCCCTATATTTTCTAAAGAACAAACAGTTCCTACCGCTTTACCTGCTGCTAAAGTTTTTATAGTTACTTCTTCTATACAATTTATTAACTCTGGATTCTTCATGTCTCCTACTTTTCCAAAAGATTGTGATAAGTCCATAGGTCCTATAAAGATTACATCAATACCTTCAACTAATAAGATCTGATCTATGTTTTTTGCACTCTCAACTGTCTCGCAGTGAGCTACTACAACAGTTTTTTCGTTAGCCATAGTAATATACTCTTTCAATGCAATATCACCATATTCTGCAGCTCTTACGTTTGGAGAAAAACCTCTTTTTCCTAAAGGGTAATATCTTGTACAATCTTGTAGGTATTTAGCCTGTTCAAAAGTATCAATATTAGGAACTTGCACACCATATGCACCAGCGTCTAGTACCTGTAATATTTTTGATTGTTCATTGCATGTTACTCTTATAACGGGTGCTATGTTGTATAATTGTGCAGCTCTAATAATATTACTTATATTTTCTTGATTAATAGAGACATGTTCGTTATCTAGAACAAAAAAATCTAATCCTGTAGTACCTAACACCTCTGCCATACATGGATCATTAGATTTCATAAATGTTCCTAATACTAGTTCATTGTTTTTAATTTTTTGCTTTAAATTATTATTTTTCATATTTCCTCCATATTTCAAATATTTTAAATTAGTACTAATATAATTTGTTAAAAATATTTTAATGCTTTATAATAGTTATTGCAAAAAATATGCCAGTAAATTTTGTGAATTTAGCATAAAAAGTAATATAAATTATTGTTTCATTTAACAATTTGAAACACAAATTAACAATAATAGTTAAACGTTACACAACACTATTACCAATTTATAAAGCTTAATTGATTTGATGTATGATATTTAGTGAATATAATTTTATGCTGATAATGAAATTTTTTATTAAAGTATCAACATAGAGTTTATATAAGTTAAGAACTTACATTTTTATATTGCATACTAAACTTAATAAGTAATATAATGGCATTATAAGTATGAATGGAGAATTAATAATGAAAAGTATAGTAGCGTTTGTTGGAAGTGCAAAGCATAATGGAAATATTGATAGCATTGTAAAAAAGATATTAGAAGGTGCAAAAGAAAATGAGTCGGAAATTAAAATATATTATCTAAATGATATGAATATAAAATACTGTCAAGGATGTTTATACTGTAGAAAAAATGATACTTGTTGTATTAATGATGATATGAAACCAGTTTATGAAAATTTAAAGACAGCAGATATTATAATAATTGGTTCACCTGTATATATGTGCCAGGTTTCTGCACAGACTAAAACATTATTGGACAGACTTTATCCCTTAACTGAAATAAATATGGGAAAGCATATACCAAGGTTTGGTGAAAAACAATTAATAATGGTTTATTCACAAGCAGCACCATTTAGGTTTATGTTTAGTAAATATTTTAGTTACTTATCTAAAAGTTTAAAAGGCATTGGATTTAAGGAAATAAAACGAATAGTGGCAGTAAAAGCTTTTACTCCAGAAGTTTCTGCAAATAATATGAAATTAATGAAAGAGGCATATAAAATAGGACAATTATTAAAATAGAGAATATTCTAATTAGTTTCCAGTCAACATATATAATGAAAACCACAGACTATGCAGTGGTTCAAAAATTTAATAATTAAATTTAGGAAGGGTTCATAAAAAAGCATTCATATTTGAAAAAGTGTTGGTTGAAGAAAAGAGAACTAAAGGTTAGGAAGAAAATTTAAAGACCTCTGCTGAATTGTAATCAACAGAGGTTCTATAATTTTTTTTTATAATACACTTAATCATTAACGCCTAAAGTTTTTTAGTAAATTTGGATTTTATCACTTATGAAGTTAAAAAGTTCTTTCTTAATTTTTTCATTTTTAATGCATTGTCCAATAATATCTATGATGTCATTACTAATGAGTTTACTATTTATAAGAGATTTTTCTAAACTTTTGAAGTCTTCAAGTTCAATAGCGTCCGTAAAGATTTTACAATCTTTAATTTTTCCGTCAGAAAGCTCTAAATGAATTTCAAATATTCCCCAATTAAACTTATTCTCTAATACTATTGAAAAGTCTGGACTTTCTGAATAGTTCCATTCCCATGAATTATATTTCTCAAGGTACTTTGTTAAATCTATTTCTTTCTTGTTTAGAATGAATATTTTAGCATCTGCGTTATAAAACTCATTAAAGCTCGTTATCAGTGCAGTTTTTAAGCTTTCAATAGTAACTTGCGGAGATATTTCCTTAAGGTTGATAACCCTCGCTAATACAGAGTCAATTCCTTTTGACTCAAGTTTTAAAGGGGATACTGTTAAGTATCTGGATAACTTATCTAAATCAACATCTACAAGTAAAGTTCCATGATGACAATTTCTGTCTTTATCATTAATAAAGGCATTTCCAGAGAATTTTCGTTCTTGTACCAGAATATCATTCCTACCATTAAAATAGCATTCAATTCCAAGCTTGGCAATAGCATCTATAATCACTTTTAAATTGTTTTCTACATCATAATTTTTATCAGATGAAATGAATGAGAAATTAAGATTTCCCAGGTCATGGTATACAGCTCCGCCACCGGATAATCTTCTTATTAGGCAGACATCATCTTCTTTAAGTTTTTTGACATCACATTCTTTATAAGGATTCTGGTTTCTTCCTATAACTATGGTATTTTCATTTTGCCACAGAAACAATATTACATCACCGGGATCACTGCAATTCATTAACCATTCTTCTATTGATAAATTAAATTTAGGATCATAGGATTCAGAGAGATATATTATAAATTTTTTATGCAAAATGTATTCCTCTATCATCTATATTTAGTAATGCTTCATGTATAGCCTCAGATATAGTAGGATGTGCATATATCACGTGTGAAGCCTTATCTATGCTCATATCTGAAGCTATTATATTGCTAATTGTACTAAGCATGTCAGTAGCATGAGCTCCAACTATTGTTCCGCCTATTATTTTTCTTGTTTCTTTGTTTGCAATAAGCTTTACAAATCCTTCTATTTCTCCCATTGCTTGAGCTTTACCATTTGCCATTAATGGGAAATTTCCTAACATATAATCAATATTTTGAGCAATAGCATCTTTCTCGTTCAATCCAATATGTCCGATTTCTGGCATAGTAAATATTGCACTTGGGACTAAATCATAGGACATTTCATTTTCGATCCCATTTATATTATCTGCAGCTATTATTCCTTGATGTGAAGCTATATGAGCTAATTGTATTTTATTTGTTATATCACCGATTGCATAGACATTTGTATTACTTGTTCTCATATTAGCATTAACCATTATACCATTACATCTTTCATTAAGCTCAACTCCAAGTTTTTCTAGGTCAAGAGATTCAAGATTTGCCTTTCTTCCAACAGCCATGGCTACTTTTTCACTGATTAGATATTTAGATTGGTTATTTTCAATAATTTCAACAATCTTTGTTTTATCTAATGCAGTTTTAATTGATGATGCCTTAGCACCTTCAAATATATTGATTCCTTTTTCAATTGCAGAGGTTCTAATTACATCTGCTACATCTGAATCCATATTATTTAAAATCTGTGGGAAAAATTCTACAACATTTACTTTTGTACCTAAAGCGTTATAAATAAAAGCAAACTCCATACCGATAACTCCACCACCAATGATAGTAAGTGATGAAGGCACTTCTTTTAGTTCCAAAAGTTCTTGGCTTGTAAGAATGTCTTCACTATCAGCACCTTCTATTGGGAGAGTAGATGTCTTTGAACCCGTGGCGATGATTAATTTTTGAAATTTTATAGTTGCATCAATTGACTTGTTTTTCACAATGAGAGTTTCAGAATCTTTAACTTCCGCTTTGCCGCTTAAATATTCTATTTCATGCACATTCATTAAATGTTCAATTCCTGATATTAAGGTATTTACTACATCATTTTTTCTTTGAATTATTTTTTCAAAAGAAAATTTTACATTTCCTACTTCTATGCCAAAGCTTTCAGAGTGTCGAATTTTTTCTAAAGCATCTATACTGCTTACAAGTGCTTTTGTTGGAATACAACCATAGTTGAGGCAAGTTCCACCAAGTCTATTTTCTTCAATTATAAGTACTTTCTTGCCGTATTGAGCTAACCTTATGGCAGCAACATAACCTCCGGGACCTCCACCAACAATCGCTACATCTACTTCGTAGCTTTTTGGGATGGGCTTAGCAAATCCAAAGGAATAGGATTTAGGCTGAGTTTTAGAAGCTCTAGTTGATTGAATTAATTCACCATCTACATTCCCAATATTCTGTCCCTTTTTTATTGTATCGCCTTCAGCAATTGATAATTGTTCTAAAATTCCTTTATATTGTGATGTGTATTTAATTGCTCCTTTACCTGATTCAATTGTAAATATAACATCACCGAGATTTAATGTATCTCCAGCTTTCTTATTTATTTTGCCAACTTTTCCAGACGTATCGTGTCCGGAAAGTTTTTCTATAATCAAATCATATTTCATTTTTTTAAGCCTCCAAAATGATTTCAAATAAAAAGGGAAAATCCCTTTTTATTTGAAATCACCTTCAAACTCTACAATACATTCATTAAGCAACGTTACTGAATATGCCATAGATGGTCCGCCACCAAAAGCTACTGCAACCATAGCAGATTCTAATATTTCTTCTTTTGTTGCGCCTGCTTCAAAAGCTTTGTAAGAATGGTATACAATGCAATATTCACATCTGTTATAGCAACCGATTGCCACACTCATCAATTCTTTTGTCTTAAGGTCAAGTGCCTTAGGTTCATAAGTAGCACCTAATAACCCCATAAAAGCACCTACGTTTTCAGGATTTGTGGTTGAAAGATTTTCAAGACCACCTACAAATGAATTAAGCATTTCTCTAACGTTATAAGCCATAATTTTTCTCCTTTAATTTTATTTGTCCATGCAATGTTAGCCATAGCAACTATTTATGTTAAGTATAGCAAACAATTTGTTAAAAAGCAAACAATATTTTGAAATTTTATATAAAAAAATGCTCACTGCATTTTGTGAGCATTTTTTTATACTTAATCTGTAATATTTGAAATCATTTTTTGCAATACTCTTTCATAAATTATAAGCTCTTCTTCATCAATTCCTGACACTAAATCATCATTAAATTTAATTCCTAAAGGCATTAAATCAGAAATAAGTTTGTCGCCTATATCAGAAAGTTTTATATATATAACTCTTCTGTCCGTATCATTTCGTTCTCTTTCAATTAATCCATCCCGCTCTAAGCGGTCAATAAGCCTACCTGCGCTTGAATCCTGCACATTCATAAGATTAGATAGCTCTCTTTGAGAAATTTTATTTTTGTTTTTTACATAATAAAGCGCAATCCATTGAATACGCGTTATACCTGTATTTTGTAGCCTACGACCGAAGGCTTCTGAGATCTGCTTTATTGCATTCTCAGTAATATGCCCCACTCATTTATTTAAATTAAAAAACATAATTGCCTCCTAAAAAAACCTAAATATTGTAATATTAATGATTATTAGACTCTATATTCTCTTATTATTCTTGGAACAGTAAATGTACATGTTTTGTTTTAATGAAAATAATTGTATCATTAAAATAAACAAAGTGCAATATTTAGAAGTATTTATGAAAAAGTATAATTTTGTAACAACATTGAAAAACTATGTAATGGAGGTTAGGAAAGAAAAAATTTATAATATATATTATAATATTATAAATTCCATAGTATAATAAAATATAATGTAAAAATTAATAGCTGCTAATATAAATATTAATTGACTATATATAAAGAAATTTTGTTATAGGGAGAGAATTATCATGAACATCTTTTATGAAAAATTCATTAAACCGCAGAATGTAGCACCAGAATCAATGCTTTTTTCTAAAGTACATATTACTTTGTCGTTTTTATGTGTTTTATTTATTATGACTATACTATATTTTCAAATGAAGCATTGCGATGAAAATTATTCTAAAAAAACTTTAAAAAATTCATCAATTATTATGTTATTACTTGAAATATTGAGAATATGCTGGATTACATATTATTACGGTTTTAGTTTGAAAAATATACGATTTGACTGGTGCAATCAAATTTGTTTAATATTACCATTTATTGTTTTGTCAGAAAACAAAAATTTATTTCCGTATATAGATATCTTAGCATTTGTTGGTGGAATTTCAGTGATAATTTATCCGCGGTGGGTTTTCTATGACTATGCTGGTTTGCATATAATGGCTGTACAAAGCATGGCATCCCACGCACTTATGGTCATTATTTCAATTTCCATGATATTTACTTCTGATTACTGGGGTAAAGAGAATGATGTTAGAAAACCATTCATAGGGTTTTGTTACATTGCTTTTATAGCATTTACTATGTCAAGATTGCTAAATACAAATTATATGCTTATGTTGAATGCAGATGGTATACCATTGTTAGAAAACTTTACTTATCCATGGTACTGGTTTGTTGCTATTCCCATAGTCATAACAGTTACAAATTTAGCAAAATTAATATTTAAAGGTATAAATAATAAAATAATCTGTAAAAAAGATATAATAACTGAAATTAGTAGTAAACGTATTAATCTAACAGATGAGTCTATGTAAATATGGTAAAATAAAATAAATAGCACCCAACTTAAACATTCTTACAAAGTTGAGTGCTATTTATTTTTATTTTCAATTTCTATTATGGTGTAATCACCTCTTTCTTTAGCATCTGCTAAACATATTCTTCTAATTTTTTCGATTATTTCTTTTCTAATTTCTAATAATTTCGTTAATTTCTTATTGTTCTGCCTTTTATTTTAAATCCATATGGCTTGGATTACCTCTAATTATTTATCACTACATAGTGTTGAGGCGTTAGGTGAAACTAACATAATTGAAATAACCAATATAATTTAGTAGAACTATGTTGTACTATATATATACCCATGAATAATTCTTTTAAACAAGAAATTAAATAATTATTTTATTACAATAGAAAGATAATAAACAGAAAAATATATCTATACTTTTTTGTAAGATTGTCGATATATATATAACAAAGTAGTATATTGTAAATTTAAATCGAATTATATCGAACAACTCTTACATTATAATCAAAACTTTAAATAATAAATAATAACATAGTAGTTATAGGAGGTTTTTTAATGAAAAAATTTAACATCAGTGGTATTAAGACGAAATTAATTATTTATTTCTCATTTTTAATATTAATATCATCAATTACTTTAGGCATTATAACAATACAAAGGGCTAGTTTAATTGTAACTCAAGAAGCAGAAACATCCCTTGCTTTATTGGCTAAAGATGCATCTAAGTTAACAGAAAGCAGAATAGAAACACAACAAAGAACATTGGACATGATATCACTAATACCAAATATTAATTCAATGGATTGGAAAATACAAAAACCAATATTAGAGAAACAAATAGAGAAATCAAAGTTTTTGGACATAGCAGTAGTTTATCCCGATGGCAAAGCATATTATTCAAATGGTACAGTTAGCGATTTAGGTGACAGAGAATATGTAAAAAAAGCATTATCTGGAGAACATAATGTTTCTGATTTAATAAAGAGTAAAATAACAAATCAAGTTGTATTAATGTACGCTACTCCTATTGAAAGAGATGGAAAAATTGTAGGAGCATTAGTTGGAAGAAGAGACAGCGATGCTTTGAGTGTGATTACGGATGATACTGGTTTTGGAGAAAGTGGATATGGATATATAATAAACAACAGCGGAACAGTGGTAGCTCATCCGGATAGAGAAAAGGTAATGAGTCAATTTAATCCGATTTTAGGTGTAAATAATGATGAAAGCCTAACTTCATTAGCAACTTTATTTGAAAAGATATTGAAAGAAAAAACAGGTGTAAGTAATTATACATTTGAGGGTAACAATTTATATGCAGGCTATGCACCAATAGAAGGTAGTAATTGGATTTTTATTATTACAGCTAATCAAGAAGAAGTTTTATCATCAATACCTGAATTGCAAAGCATTATATTAAGAATTCTTATTGTAGTTTTAGCAGTCAGTATTGTATTTGTATATTTAATAGGCAGTTCTATAGCAAATCCAATAGTAAAATCAATTCAATATATCAAAAGAATTGCTGATTTAGATTTAACTGTGGAAATTTCAGATAAATATAAAAAAAGAAAGGACGAAATTGGACAACTTTCTTTTTCATTGCAGGTAATAATAGATAGTCTTAAAGAAATTATTACAGAAATCACAAATACTTCATCCCAGGTTCTTAGTGCATCAGAAGAAATGTCTTCAGCTTCTCAACAATCTGCATCTGTTGCTGTGGAAATATCTCAAACAATTGAAGAAATAGCAAAAGGTGCATTTGATCAGGCACAAAGCACTCAGGAAGGATCAGTTAATGCAAATGAATTAGGCAGAATAATAGAAAGAGATCAAGTATATGTGAAAAACTTAAATGTTCAAACTAATAAGGTGAATGATGTCGTGCTTGAAGGGTTGGATGAAATAACAAATTTATATAAAATAACTGAAGAAAGTAATGAAGCAAATAAAGAAATTAATGATGTTATTGTGCAGACTAATGATAGTTCTATAAAAATAGGTCAAGCAAGCAATGTAATATCATCAATTGCGCAACAAACTAATTTGTTAGCTTTAAATGCAGCTATAGAAGCAGCAAGAGCTGGAAATGCTGGGAAGGGATTTGCAGTAGTTGCCGCAGAAATAAAAAACTTAGCACTACAGTCATCTTCATCAACAAAAGAAATTGATGCTATAGTTGGCGAGCTACAACAAAATGCTCAAAATGCTGTTAAAACTATAAAAAGAGTATCAGTAATAACTGAAGAACAAACGAAAAGTGTAATTAAAAGTAAAGATAAATATCAACTTATAGCAACTGCTATGCAGGAAGCTGAAAATACAGTTAATCATTTAAATATTTCTGGGGAACAAATGGATAATATGAAAGATAAAATACTTAGTAGTATGGAAAATCTTTCTGCTATTGCTGAAGAAAACTCAGCTGCTACTCAACAGGCAACTGCTTCAATAGAAGAACAGGCTGCTTCTGCAGAAGAAATTTCTTCTACAAGTGAGGGGTTAACTGATTTAGCACAAAATTTACAAACTTTAATATTGAAATTTAAAATTTAAATTTTAATATAGCATAAAGTACAAAATAAATAGCACCCAACTTAAACATCTTACAAAGTTGAGTGCTATTTATATTGATTTTCAATTTCTATAATGGTGTAATCACCTCTTTCTTTAGAATCTGCTATAACATATTCTTCTAATTTTTCGATTATCTAATAATTTCGTTAATTCCTAATTGTTCTGCCTTTTATTTTAAATCCATATGGCTTGGATTACCTCTAATTATTTATCACTACATAGTGTTGAGGCGTCTGGTGGAACTAACATATCATTAGAGTTTATAAATGAAATAATCATTTATTTAGTAGAACTATGTTGTACTATATATATACCCATGAATAATTCTTTTAAACAAGAAATATAAAAAATTCTATATTATTTTTCTTAAAGCTATATATTATAATTTTAAATATACTGATTTATGAGAAATCAATTTATGTTTAAGAAATATATATGGGGGTAAATATTAATTAATTATTTATTAGCTTATAAATACAACATTAAGGTGGAGTACAATGAATTTAAAAAACAAAAAATTAATATTTAAAAACAAAAAATTAAATAACAGCAATGAAGCTCTAATTATAGTGGTTAAGTATGGGGTTTTTGGTGTGCTGTGGATAATGCTGTCAGACAATATAATAGAAATATTTTTAGATAATTTGGATGCATATAAAAATTTACAGACTTATAAAGGTTGGGCATTTGTTTTTTTGACTATGATTTTATTTTACTATTTAATTAACAATAGAGATAATCGCATTTTAAATTTTTCTAAGAATGAAATTAAAACAAATGAAGAACTTAATTTATATGAAGAGAAGTTAAAACATATGGCATTTTATGATTCTTTAACAAATCTTCCAAACAGGGCAATGTTCATTAATGAAGCTAAGAATTTAATAGATAATAATTTAGGTAAAAGCAAATTTGCCATGGCATATCTGGATATAGATAATTTTAAATACATCAATGATACATTAGGTCACCATGTTGGTAATGAATTTTTGATACATATATCAAATGCTTTATTAGATGAAGTTAATGACTCTGATGTAGTAGCAAGGCTCGGTGGAGATGAATTTGCAATTTTATTAAATAATGTAGATTCGGAAGAATCACTTATGCAAAATTTAAATAAAATTAAAGAAAATATTAGCGTTACTTGGGATTCTCATGATCACCAATTTTTTATTACCATAAGTATAGGCGCAGCAATATTTCCTGACCAAGGTAGTGATATAACAACATTGCTTAAAAATTCTGATATTGCCATGTATGTAGCTAAAAATGAAGGTAAAAACAAAGTTATGTTATATAAAGAAAGTTTTGAGGAAAACACAAGAAATCATATAAATATGGTTAATAAGTTACAAAAAGGATTAGAAAATAATGAATTTACAATTAATTGCCAAAACCAATATGAAATAAGTACAGGTAAAATAGTTGGAATGGAAATATTGGTTAGGTGGGTCCATCCTTTAGAAGGAATTATTTATCCCGAAGAATTTATTTATTTAGCAGAAGAAACAGGTCAAATTTATATTTTAGAACAACAAATTATTAATCTTGCACTTGCTCAAAAGATGAAATTGGAAGAAGAAGGGTTTAATAACATTAAATTGTCAATTAATATATCAAGTAAAACACTAATAAGTGATTTGCAATTTAGCAATTTAGAAAAAATATTTTCTTCTTTTGATGTTGATTATTCGAATATAGTTATTGAAATTACAGAAACTGCAGTATTGTCTAATTTAGAGTTAGCAGTTGAGAGGCTTAACATTTTAAAAAGTAAAGGTGTTAAAATTGCGTTGGATGATTTTGGTACAGGTTATTCATCAATCACATATTTAAAGAATCTTCCTATTGATATAATAAAATTGGATAGAAGCTATATTAATTCCATACCTAATGATGCTGTTAATACAGCCATTGTGAAAAATGTTTTGAATTTAGCTAAAGATTTGAATTTTATAGTTATTGCAGAAGGTATTGAAACAAATGAACAGTTAAATTATCTGAGAAATATAAATTGTCAAATTGGGCAGGGATATTATTTCGGTATGCCTTTAAGTACTGAAGATAGTTTGTCAATAATCAGAATGATTTAAAAGAAATTTTAAATCATTTTTTTATTTAATAATTTTTTTTATTGTTAAAGAAATAATAATTAAAAATTTTTTTTATGAATTTTAATATAGAATTCAGACTAATAATTATGAATTTGTTTAATAAAATATAAATAGTATTTAAATTTAATTAATGATAAAAAATTAACGTTATAGGTTGAATTGTTAATGTTTAGCCAATGTCTATTTTGTGAATTAAACATGCTTGATTTGTTGAAATAAAACCTATATAATGCATATAATATACAAAGATAATCAAATTGTAAGGGGATGATAATATGTTAAACTATAATTTAAAAACTGTGGTATTAAGTGAAAGCAGACCTTTAGATAAAGAAAAAGTGGATGCTTGGATTCATGATCTCTTTGTTTCAGATGATATTAAAGTATTGAGCAGTAAAGGAATTTTTAATTTTATTTATTGTGATTATATTTATGAATTTGAATCAAATAGCAAAACTTTTAATTCAAAAGCAGACCAGTATTGGCAAAATGACGATGATAGGAAAAGTGTAGTTATTTTAATAGGTGAAAATCTTGATAATGAAATAAAATATCATAAGGATTTTAGTAAATGTATTGCTAATTAATAGTATAGAATTAAAGGAAAGATAGGTTACTTTAAATGATAGTTATATTTAATTGTATGTATTTTAGGAGATGGTTAAATATTTACCCTCCAACCTTAATGTTGGAGGGTTTAATTTTTTATACTTAGTCATTGCCAAAAATATTTCCTAATCCAATATTACCCAAGAGGCTTCCTTCACCTTTTCCTGCATCATTTCCATTTCTTCTTCCAGCTTCGAAAATTCTGTCCGCCATTCTGCTAAATGGTAGAGATTGGAGCCACACAGTACCTGGACCTCTTAAAGTAGCTAAAAATAAACCTTCACCACCAAATATAGCGCTTTTTACATTGCCTGTAAATTGAACATCATAGTTAACTTGACCTGTTATCGCCACTAAACACCCTGTATCGATTTTTAGCATTTCATTAGGATTAAGTTCTTTTTTAATAATTGTTCCACCAGCATGTAAAAATGCTAATCCATCTCCAGATAATCTTTGCATAATAAAGCCTTCGCCACCAAAGAAACCAACACCTATTTTCTTTTGAAATGCAATATTAACTGATATACCTTTAGCTGAACATAAATATGAATCTCTTTGACAAATTATTTGTCCACCATAATCTAATAAATTTACAGGTATGATTTTACCTGGATAAGGAGCAGCAAAAGCAATTACTTTTTTGTCATTTGCTCTATTTGTAAATGTAGTTGAAAATAAATTTTCTCCTGTTAATACTCTTTTGCCAGCAGTAGCTAAAATACCTTTTAAACCTTTTCCTGCATTTTGATTGTTGCCATCTCCAAAAACAGTATCCATTTCAATATTGGAGTCCATATACATCATTGCACCTGGCTCAGCAACTATTGTTTCGCCGTAATCTAACCCAATTTCTACAAATTGAATATCGTCCCCAAAAATTTGATAATCTACTTCATGCGCCCTTCCCATAAAAACCTCCAAAGATAATTATTATTT
>JARBUP010000035.1 GCA_029239575.1 Bacillota bacterium | reverse complement strand
AAATGAAAATAATATATCAGATATTTATGATGAATTTTCTTTTAATTTGGTTGTTTATAATGATGATTGTCCGGTAGGTACGGGAAGACTTTTGTTTAAGGATGGAAAATATTTATTAGATAATATTTGTGTTTTAAAAGAATTCAGGGGTAATCATTATAGCGATTTAATCATAAGAATGCTCGTAAGAAAAGCTGTCAACTTAGGAGCTGAAAAAACTTTTGCTTTTATGGATAAAAAATATGAGAAAATATTTAAACAAATTGGATTTGAAGTAATAAGTAATTATGATAACAATAATTTGTGTATGGTAAAAAACGGTGATGTAGGCGGTCACTGTTGTAACTAAAATTTCCGCTAAAAAAAGCAATCATATTTTGATTGCTTTTTTTAGTGGAATACTTATGTTTAAAATTTGATTAATTAGACAATGTTTCTTTTGTAACTCTTGGGCTTATCCAACGCATTAAGTTTATTTTAGAACCTGCTTTGTCATTAGTTCCTGATAATCTTGCACCACCAAATGGTTGTTGACCAACAACTGCACCAGTAGGTCTGTCATTGATATAAAAGTTGCCAGCTGCATTAACTAAAGCTTTTTGAGCTTGATCTATAGCATATCTGTCTTTAGCAAATAAAGCTCCTGTTAATGCATAATTTGATGTATTGTCAACTGATTTTAGAGTTTCAGCAAATTCCTTATCATCATATACATAGATTGTCAACACAGGTCCAAAAATTTCTTCTTCCATAGTTTTAAAGTGTGGATCTTTTGCTAAAATTATAGTTGGCTCTATAAAATATCCATAACTGTCATCGTAGTTTCCGCCGAAAATTATTTCTGCATCATCTGATTTTTTTGCATAATCAATATAACTTTTTATAGTGTTAAATGATTTTTGATCTATTACTGCACCCATAAATGTATCTATTTCTTCTATGTCGCCAGTTTTGATTTTAGAAGCTTTTTCAACGATTATTTCTTTTATATTAGGCCATAAACTTTTAGCAATATATGCACGAGATGCTGCTGAACATTTTTGACCTTGATATTCAAATGCTCCGTTTATTAGTCCACGTGAAGCTGATTCTATATTTGCTGAATCGTGTACAATTATAAAGTCCTTACCACCTGTTTCTCCTACAAGTCTTGGGAATGTTCTATAGTTTGTAATATTATTTCCTACTTTTGTCCACATATCTTGGAACACTTTAGTAGAACCTGTGAAGTGAATTCCGCTTAAATATTTATTTTTTAAAACTATATCACTTATTTCCCCTGCATTTCCAGGTATAAAGTTAATTACTCCATCAGGAAGCCCTGCTTCTTTAAGAATTTCATAAACTACATATGCTGTGTAAACAGCTACAGATGCTGGTTTCCATAAAACAACATTACCCATAATAGCAGGTGCACATGGAAGGTTTGTAGCTATTGAAGTAAAGTTAAACGGAGATACAGCATATATAAATCCTTCAAGAGGTCTGTATTCTGTTTTGTTCCATACCTTACTTGGAGATATAGGCTGTTCAGCATAAATTTGTGGCAAATTTGATGCATTGTATCTGAAAAAGTCTATTAACTCACAGGCTGAATCTATTTCTGCTTGTTTATATGTTTTACTTTGAGAAAGCATTGTAGCAGCATTTATTTTTGCTCTCCAAGGTCCTGCTGCTAATTCTGCAGCTCTTAAAAATATTGCCACCCTTGACTGCCAAGGCATCATTTCCCACTTTTCTTTTGCTTTTAAAGCATCTTCAATTGCCATTTTAACTTCTTTTTTTTCTGCTTTGTGGAATTCTCCGATAATCTTATTTTTATTGTGAGGAAGAATGCAAGTACCTTTACTGCCAGTGCGTATTTCTTTTCCGCCGATTATTACAGGTATATCTATAAAATTATTTTTTATTCTGTTTAATTCTTTCTCAAGTTCCAATCTTTCAGGACTGCCTATTTCATAACTTAAAATAGGTTCATTTACGAATTTAATTTCATTAATTATATTGTTATTCATTGTTGCCTCCCTTTTATATAATTGATATATTTATTTACATCTATAGTAAAATACAATGTAACGTATAGTATTATAATATATGATTTTATATCACTATGTTACAATAATAATTTATTAATATCAACTATATAATTGTTTTAGTGTTAAATAAGAACTAAAAGTAACTAAGCGAATGTATTTGGTCTGTGAATCTTTATTTTTAAAAAAGAAAATATCATATAATTAAACAATAGTAACATGTAAGAAAAATAATAAGATCCTTTATAAGTTTAGGATTACATGGATAGAAGTAAAAAAGGTAAAGTTAAGTTATTTATTTAAATTATAAATAATGATTTTTAAAATTTAGAAGAGTTTTTTAAAAGTAAACGTTATTTATATTTATTACAAAATGTTAATAATAAAATAGTTGTAAGAATGTATATTTTAAATATATAATGGGCATGTAAAAAATTCCCCCTCTATTTATTATATATTTGTGTGTTCGGTGTTTGAACTAGGTTTTTTAAACCTAGTTCATATTTTTTTGTGTTTAATAATTCTTACTTTTCGTTAGCATCTACATCTTTTTTTCTTTCTACTACTTCTTGCTCGGTTGGTATATAAACATTACCAGGATTTTGATTCTGACCTTTTTTATTTGTCATCTTTAATTTATTTACTAAACTTTTAAACATAATTTCACTCCTTTTATTGATTAATAATTCATTAATAGTTTTTCAAATTTATATAATTATATTAATTAATTTTAATTCAAAATTTAAATATAAATATATAATTTCATTTTTTATTAACTTAATATTAGTTTATGAATAAGATAATGTATGAAATTAACGTATTTGTTTAACGGAGGTAGCAATGGAATATATATGCGAAGTGAAAAATATCTCTAAAAGATTTCATACAATTAATAATGAAACTAAAGCTATTGAAGATATTTCCTTTAAAATAGAAAAAGGAGAAATAGTTTCTATAGTAGGCCCTTCTGGATGTGGCAAATCTACAATTCTATCCATATTGGCAGGTTTAGAGAAACCTTCAGGAGGAGAAGTTTTATTAAATACTCAAAGTATTGGCTTTATGTTTCAAAAAGATCAATTATATGAATGGAGAAACATATTTAAAAATTGTATGCTTGGATTAGAAATACAACACAAGGATACTGAAGAAAATAAAGATAAAGTAATACAAATGTTAACAAAATATGGACTCTATAATTTTAGGAATCATTATCCAAGCCAACTTTCAGGCGGCATGAGGCAGAGAGCTGCGTTGGTTCGAACATTAGCCATTGAGCCTGACTTATTATTGTTGGATGAACCATTTTCAGCATTGGATTATCAAACGAGACTTGCAGTAGGAAATGAAGTTGGAGAAATTCTAAGAAGAGAAAAAATGACTGCAATTATGGTAACGCACGATATACCGGAAGCGGTCAGCATTTCTGACAGAGTTATTATTTTTACAGAACGACCAGCTAAAATTAAAAAAGAATACATTATAAATTTTGAAGAGTTATGTAAAGACAGAACTCCTATGAATTGCAGAAATACACAGGCATTTGGAGATTATTTTAGGCAGATATGGGGGGATCTTGATTATGTTGAAAAATAATAATGATAAAAAAAATAATACAAATACAAATGAAATAATATCAATAGAACAGCAAAAATTTCTTCAATCTGTTAAAAGAGAAAAATATTTTATACGAACAGTTCAAATCTTAATATTTATTTTTTTTATAACTTTATGGGAATTTTCAGCAAGATTCAAATTAATAGATACTTTTTTGACCAGCAGTCCAGGTGCTATTTATAAATTAATTGTAAAATTTGTTGAAGATGGAAGTTTGTTCAAGCATTTGTATGCTTCTTCTGTAGAAACTTTTGCAGGGTTTTTAGCAGGTACAATAACTGGTATTTTAGTTGCAATACTTTTATGGTGGTTTGAAAAATTAGATAGAATTCTTGATCCATACTTAGTAATTTTAAATAGTTTACCTAAAACAGCATTAGCTCCTATTATTATTTTATGGGCTGGAATGGGATTCACCGGCATTGTTGTAACTGCAGCATCAATATCAGTTGTTGTTACTATAATGACTTTAAGTACTGGTTTTAAAAGTGTTGAAAATGATAAAATAATACTTCTTAAAACTTTTGGGGCGAATAAATTTCAAATATTAAAGAGTGTTGTAATACCATCTAATTTCCCAAATATTATGAGCGTTATTAAAGTTAACATAGGTTTAGCTTGGATTGGTGTAATAGTTGGTGAATTTTTAGTTTCTAAAGAAGGAATTGGATATTTAATTTTATATGGTAGTCAAACATTTAAACTTGATTTAGTTATGATGGGAGTATTTGTTTTAGCGGTAATAGCTGCAATAATGTATTTTTTTGCAGCATGGTTGGAGAAAAAAGTTATAAAATATTGATATTGAACCTCACTGAGGTTCTTTTTTTATTTAATTAAAATTAAAATTAAACTAATTAAATTGACTTTATTATTAATAAGTATAATATTAATATATTAGAAAATTTACTGATAATAATTAGTCAGTAATTATTGAGGAGGATAAAAACATGAAATACTCTATTGAAAAAACTGTTTTTGAAATTAATTCTGAGATTAAGTTTGGAATTTTAATAGGTAAAAATATTAAGAATTCAGAAACTACAACAGAAGATGAAAACAGGTTAAGAAACTCTGAAGAAAAAATGCGAGAAAAAGTTAAAGCAGAAGAACTAAGATCACTTCATAATGTTTATTATTATAGAGATGTGATGACAAAAGCAGGAATAAATCCAAATAAATATCCAGCTTCAGTTGAAGCAATGTTTAAAAGAATAATTAAAGGGGGAAGTCTTCCTAAAATAAATGCTTTAGTTGATTTATGTAATGCTGTATCAATTGAACAAATAATTTCGTTAGGTGGTCATGATTTATCAGATATTCATGAAGACCTTGAGGTAAGATTTAGCAAAGAAGGGGATAAATTTATTCCGTTTGGTTTTAATGATTATGAAGCAGTGGATAAAAATGAACTTGTATTTACAAGCGGAAACAATGTACAAACAAGAAAATGGGTTTGGAGACAAAGTGAACTTGGCAAAATTACGCTTGACAGCAACAATGTATTTTTTCAGCTTGTAGGATTTAAAGACGACCCATCTCTTTCAAATGCAATGGATGAAATTGAAAACTTAATAATAAAAAGATTTAATGGAAATTGTGAAAAGTATTTAGTTGATATTAACAACTCAAGCATTGAATTTTTAAATTGATATTAAGTATTAAGTATATAATCTTTTTAGTAAATTAGCGTATAATGCTAAAAATTCTTGAATTTTTAATGAATTTATAGTAAAATAAAATTTGATTTCAACATAATTTTAAAAATTACTTATGAAAAGAGAGGGTTTTTTATGAATTCACAATCGTTGTTGTATTCCATGATAATAATTTTATGTTTGTTTTTTCTTTATTCAAATTTAAAAAGCTATATGAAAAATAAAAAAGAAAATATTAAAGTTTTATACCAATTAAATAATGATGATATAGTTATGAGAAACGTAAGCAGAGCGGTACTTGTATTCATGATATTTTCAACATTTCTAACATTTCAATTAAGTTTTGCATCGACAGGAATAAATACTGAAAATATATTTATGTTATTAATGCCTTTGTTATTGGTTGTTTTATATTTGCCTTTAGCTAAAAAAACGAGAGTAACGAATTTAGGTGTTTTAAAAAGAAACTCTTTAGTTAGATGGGAAGAAGTTAGGGGTATTGATTATTTAAAACCTGATTCAAAACAAAGAATAAAAGTAAAATTGTTGTATAAAACTTCGTATAATAAAGATGCTACATTAGAACTTATTTTTAAAAACGGTGATGATCAATTAGACATATTTAAAAACACAGCGAAAGAATATAGAAACAAAAAGAAGGATAAAAAGATTGGAAAATAATATTAAATTTATAGATAGTCATGTTCATCTTGATGATGAAAGATTTGATGATGACAGAGAGCAATTAATTAAATCTTTAAAAGAAAATAATATAGAATTAGTTTTAAATGCAGGTGCTGATTTAAAAACATCTATAAATTCTGTTGAATTAGCTGAAAAATATGATTTCATATATGCAGCAGTGGGTTGCCATCCTCATGATACTAAATATATGAATGATGATACTATGAATATTTTTAGAGATTTATCTAAGAATAAGAAGGTATTAGCAATAGGTGAAATAGGTCTTGATTATTATTATGATAATTCTGATAGAGAAACACAAAAAAAATGGTTTAGAGAGCAGATAAGACTTGCAAAAGAGCTTGATATGCCATATATAGTACACGATAGGGATGCACATGAAGATATTTTAAGAATAATGAAAGAAGAGCATTATGATGGATCAAGGGGAATTCTTCATTGTTTTTCAAGTAGCGTAGAAATGGCTATAGAATTTATTAAATTAGGATTTTATATTTCTCTTGGCGGTCCAGTTACTTTTAAAAAAGCTAAAATTCCAAAGTTAGTTGCTAAAGAAATTCCTTTAAGCAATTTATTAATTGAAACTGATTGTCCTTATTTAACGCCTGAACCTTTTAGAGGAAAAAGAAATAATCCATCATTAGTTTCATATGTTGCTGAAGAAATAGCTTTAATTAAAGATATACCAGTTGAAAAAGTTGCAGAACAAACAACCATTAATTTTAAAAAACTATTTAATCTTTAATTAATCTTTAATTTTTTAATTTTAAATATGAATATGAGAAAGCAGAATGTTAAATGAAAGATAAAAGCAATTTATATAAATTAAATAGGGACTTTTATAATCGTGATACACTGTTAGTAGCAGAGGAACTCATAGGTAAAATATTAGTTTATAATAATAATGGATATATTTTATCAGGAAGAATCAGTGAAACAGAAGCTTATATCGGAGCTGTGGATAAAGCAAGCCATTGTTATGGCGGAAAAATAACTGAGCGTAATAAAACACTATTTGGACCTCCAGGACATACATATGTATATATGATTTATGGTATGTATTATTGTATGAATGTAGTAACTGAGCAAGAAGGATTCGGAAGTGGTGTATTGCTTAGAGGTATGATACCTCTTGAAAATATCGATATGATGTGTTTAAACAGATATAATAAACATTTAAATGAAATATCAAAAATACAGTTTAAAAATTTATCAAATGGTCCAGGTAAACTTTGTAAAGCACTTAATATAACTAAAAAAGAAAATGGTTTAGACTTAATTAAAGAAGAAATTTATATATTGAATGATGAATATAAAAATTATGAAATAGAAAAAACAAAACGAATAAATATAGATTATGCTGAAGAAGCTAAAGATTTTATGTGGCGTTTTCTTATGAAAAAAAGGAGCTAAGCTCCTTTTTTATATTATAGGAATAATCGAAGATGCTTTTTTTATATTAGGCGATTTTTAAAACTAATTGTTGATATAAGTATTATAAAAATACTTGACAAAAATGCATTTTACAAATATAATTTGATTATCAAAGTATTTGAGGTGATTAAATGAGCAATCGTGATTCTATTAACGAAATACTTGTGCGTCTTTTTGCAAACATATTGGATATAGAAGAAATATGTTTAAGAAGAGGAGAATTTTCTGATCTTTCAATATCTGAAATGCATGTTATAGATAATATAGGCGTTGAACAAGAACGCAACATGTCTGATACTGCAAGAGATTTAAAAATCACATCTGGTACTCTAACTACTGCAATAGATAACCTGATCAAAAAAGGATACGTACAAAGGAAGCGTTCTGTTGAAGATAGGCGTGTAGTGAAAATTAAATTGACAGATAAAGGCGTAGAAGCCTTTAAAGTGCATGAAGAATTTCATATTGACTTAGTAGCAAGTGCATTACATGAATTAAATAATGAAGAAGAAAATTTATTAGCGAAAGTATTGTCAAATATAGACATATTTTTTAAACAAAAATATAATTATAAATAACCCGATATGTCGGGATGATTTTTTATCAAAATGCTTTCATAATCAAAACATTTGAAATTAAAAATAATAAAGGGGTAATGTTATGGGTATTAGATTAGTTGTAGATAGTACAGCAGATGTTACAAGTGAAATTAAAGAAAAATACAATATTAAAATGGTTCCTCTTTCAGTAAATTTTGGAGATGATTCATTTTTAGACGGTATTGAAATAAGTACAGGAGAATTTTTTGAAAAGCTTGCTAAATCAGAAAAACTTCCTACTACATCTCAAGTTCCTCCAGGAAAATTTGTGGAAGCTTTCAGCGAAATAATAGAAAGCGGAGATGAAATTATAGGTATTTTCATAGGTTCAAAATTAAGCGGTACATATGAATCCGCTAGAGCAGCAAAAGAGATTGTAGGCAGTGAAAATATTTATTTAATTGATTCAGAAAGCGCAAGCTTAGGTGAGTTTGCATTGGTTATGCGTGCAATTGATTTAATCGCAGAAAAGAAAAGTGCAAAAGAAATTTATGAAATATTAGAGCAGGAAAAAGAAAAACTTGAAGTAGTTATTGCTTTAGATACTTTAATGTACCTTGAAAAGGGTGGAAGAATTTCTAAAGGTCAAGCTGTTGTTGGTTCTATTTTAGGTGTTAAACCTGTTATTCAAATTAAGAAAAATAAAATTGATGCAATAGATAAAGTAAGAGGCAAGAACAAAGCTATTAAATGGTTTGATAGTTGGATAGCTCAAAATAATATTGATTTAACAAATAAAGATGTTTTCTTATTCCATTCTCAAAATACTGAACAGCTAAAAGTTTTAAAAGCTGAATTTGAAACAAAATATAAAACTAAAAATATTTTTGAAAATGAAGTTGGTTGCGTAATAGGAACACATGTTGGTCCTGGTGTTTTAGCAGTTGGCTTTTTAAATAACTAAATCCTTTATACAGATAAAGATAAAATAAATCCCTCTAATAAAAACATGGCATATATTAATATGCCATGTTTTTATTTATATATTTAGTTTATAACTAATTCAGTTTTACCTTCATCATTAACAGTAACTAATACAGAATTAGTTTCTTTTAACAATCCTCTTAAATATGCTTCGGATATTTCATCTTCAATATATTTTTGAATTGCTCTTCTTAATGGTCTTGCACCATACTTTGTATTATATCCTTTTTCAAGTATATGGCTTTTCATTTTATCAGATACATCAATTATGATTTTCTTTTCTTTACCTTCATTTGTAACTTCTTTAATCATTAAATCAATTATTTGGCTTAATTCTTCTTTTGACAATTCGCTAAAGACTATGACATCATCAATACGGTTTAAAAATTCCGGTCTGAATGCTTGTTTTAAAGCATCCTTTACTTTTGATTCCATTGCTTCATATTCTTTATTATCAAAACCTATTTTATTTCCTTTAATACTTGTTCCTGCATTTGAAGTCATAATTATTACTGTATTTTCGAAATTAACTGTTCTTCCTTGATTGTCAGTAAGTCTTCCGTCTTCAAGAATTTGCAAAAGCAAATTAAATATATCTTCATGTGCTTTTTCAATTTCATCAAGAAGAATAACTGAATATGGCTTTCTTCTAATTTTTTCAGTTAAATATCCAGCTTGATCGTATCCAACATATCCTGGAGGAGCTCCGATTAATTTTGAAACAGTATGTTTTTCCATGTACTCGGACATATCAAGTCTTATCATGGCATCTTCATTTTCAAATAACTCAAAAGCTAAAGTTCTTGCAAGTTCTGTTTTACCAACACCTGTAGGTCCAACAAATATAAATGATGATGGTTTTTTCTTTTTCTTAAATCCTGAACGGTTTCTTCTTATAGCTCTCGCTAAGCTTGTAACAGCTTGATGTTGGCCAATAACCCTTTTGTGAAGTCTATCTTCTAAATGAATTAATTTTTCTGCTTCTGCTTCATTTATTTTTTGAACAGGAATTTTTGTCCAAGCTTCGATAACATAAGCTATATCTTCAACTGTAAGATGAACATTGTCACATTCAGTAGTTAAATCTCTTATTTTTCCTTCAATTCTTATTTCTTTAACTTTTAACTCAGCTGCTTTTTCATAATCATCATTTTCAGCTGCATCTTCTTTTTCAGCTCTTATTTTTTCTATTTCCGATTTTAGTGCTTCAAGTTCTACTAAACCTTGATTTTTTAAATTAGCTCTTGAACCTGCTTCATCAAGAACATCTATTGCTTTATCAGGTAAAAATCTGTCAGTAATATATCTTTCAGACATTAAAACTGCCTGTTCTACAACTTCATCAGAAATTCTTACTCTATGATAATCTTCATAATAATCTTTTATACCTTTTAAAATTTCAATAGAATCTTCTACAGAAGGTTCTTCAACTATAACTGGTTGGAATCTTCTTTCAAGGGCAGTATCTTTTTCAATATGTTTTCTGTATTCATCAAGAGTTGTAGCACCAATAATTTGTACTTCTCCTCTTGCTAAAGCTGGTTTTAAAATATTTGCAGCATTCATTGCTCCGCCTTCAGCTTCGCCAGCACCAACTATATTGTGTACTTCATCAATAACAATTATTATGTTTCCTGCTTTTTTAGCTTCGTCAATAATTGCTTTCATACGTGACTCAAACTGTCCTCTAAATTGTGTAC
Source organism: Bacillota bacterium (assembly GCA_029239575.1). GTDB lineage: Bacteria > Bacillota > Clostridia > Tissierellales > Sedimentibacteraceae > Sedimentibacter. The sequence goes on along the minus strand of JARBUP010000035.1, from coordinate 5,249 downwards.
CTGCTACAACTGCAGTTAAATCAAGTAAATAAATTTCTGTGTTGAAAAGTTTTATTGGAACTTGTTTTTGAGATATTCTTACAGCAAGACCTTCAGCAATAGCTGTTTTACCAACACCTGGCTCGCCTATTAAACAGGGGTTATTTTTAGACCTTCTATTTAAAATTTGAACAACTCTATCTATTTCTCTTTCTCTTCCTACAATTCTATCTATTTCTCCATACCTTGCTTGTTCAGTTAAATTAGTTCCGTAAGTATCAAGATATTTTAATTTTTTTCGTTTAACTTTTTCTTTAACTTTCGTTCCTATTCCGCTTTGATTTTCAGAGTTTGCTTCTTCATTATCATTTTGCTCATCTTCAACTTGAAATTCTTTGTTGTTAGAATTTGATATTCCTGAAAATGCAGAATTCATTAAATTCATAAGTGAATTCATATTGTTTTTACCATCAGATTCTTCCTGTGAACTTATGTTATTAGATAATTGGTTTATATCCATATCTCCCATTATTTCAGCAAGTTGATTATTTATATTTTCAAAATCATCAGGGTTCATTCCACTTTGTTGCATTATTTGATCAATAGGGGCAATTCCTTGTTTTTTAGCACATGGAATGCACAGTCCTGTTGTTTGCATTTTACCTTCTAAAATTTTATTAACGTATATAACAGCTACATTTTTTTTGCATACCGAACATAACATATTTATCATCTCCTAAACTGCTTGTATCTTGCAACTAATTTCATATTTAAAGTATATTCATAATTTTATTTTTCAATCACCATTTGCTAAAATGATAATTTTAAATAAAAAATTGTATATGCAATTGATTATAATACAAATTTCTTAAAAAAGCATTAAAAAATTTGTTTTTAACATATATTTTATATTATTGAATAAAATTAAAAAAGCACTTGACTTATAGATGTTCATGGGCTTATAATTTAATAAATTAAATATTTCGTGGGTATATTACAGAGGTTGCGATGATCAATAGTAAAAGCTTAGGCTTTGAAAGGGTGATTCGCCGAAGGGATTTTAATCCCTGGGCTTACATTTAATAGATGTAATACTGTTTTTATAGGATGCATTCCCAATCCTATAGGAGAGAGCTGTAATGTGCTGGGCAAGATGGTTCAGTTGTTTTTGTTTTTGTATTTAAAATATAAAAGCGTCTGAGAGCCTTTTTGCTCTCATGTCGCTTTTTTTTATACTTTTTTAGCAAAATTTAGCACATTGTTTAAAAAAGTTCATAATTTATAATCATAAGCGACATGTAGTAAAGAAATTATTTGAAAAATTAAATAATTTAAAAGGAGATTATAATATGGACGATTTAGTAAGAGGTAGTGGAGTAGCATTAATAACACCATTCACAAAAGGAGATATTGATTATAAAACTTTAGCAAAATTAGTTGATATGCATGTAGAAAATTCAGGATCAATAATAGTAGCAGGTACGACTAGTGAAGCTGCTACATTGACGGATGAAGAATATCACAGCATCGTAAAGTTTGTAATCGACAGAGTAAACAAGAGAATACCTGTTATTGCCGGTGCAGGAAGTAATTGTACTCAAACATCAATTAATAAATCAAAATTTTGTGAAGAATCAGGAGCTGACGGACTTTTAATTGTAACGCCTTATTATAACAAAACAACGCAAAGAGGATTAATAAACCATTTTAGAATGATTGCTGAAAGCACTAACTTGCCTATAATAATTTATAATGTTCCAGGCAGGACAGGAATGAACATCGAGCCTAAAACACTTTTAGAAATTTCTAAAATTAAAAACATAGTAGGAATTAAAGAAGCTAGCGGCAATATTAGCCAAGTAGCTGAAATGATAAGAATTTGTCCAAGGGATTTCTTAGTATATTCAGGTAATGACGACATGGTTATACCATTAATGTCTTTAGGTGGACACGGAGTTATTTCTGTTGTTGCAAATATGTTGCCTAAAGAAACTAAAAAAATGGTTGATGATTACAAAGCTGGCAACATAGAAATGGCAAGAGAAGCACAACTTTTAATGAATGGTATAATAAATGCACTCTTTATTGAAACAAATCCAATTCCTATAAAAGAGGCAATGAGTATTTTAAATATGTGTAGTCCAGAGGTTAGAGCTCCACTTTATCCTATGAGTATTGAAAATAGAGATAAATTAATAAAAGAAATGGATGCTTATGGAATTGGAGTATTAAGCAAAACTTGTTAATATATTTTGAAGTATATTAACATAATATAAATTAAATACAAAATACAAAGGAAATTAATATGATTAATATAGTTATTTGTGGAATAAATGGTGCAATGGGCAAGGAATTAGAGCAAGAAATTAAAACATATGACAATATATTTCTTGCAGGTATTCTTTCGCCTAGGAATGGTAACTATGGGCAGGATATAAATGTAAAGGTTGATGTTGTGATTGATTTTTCTAATCCTTCTAATCTTGACTTTTTATTAGATTATGCTATTACAAGAAACTCTGCTTTGCTCATTTGCACCACAGGTTATACTGAAGAACAAAAAAATAAAATAGTGGAAGCAGGAAACAATATTCCTGTTATGCTATCTTCAAATACATCATTGGGTATTAATGTATTTAGAAAAATTCTTAAAAGTATATCAAAAGAATTAAATGGGTTTGATATAGATATAATTGAAAAACATCATAATAAAAAAATTGATTCACCAAGCGGAACTGCTAAAACACTGGCAGAAGACATAATGAAAGTAACTGAAAGAGAAAAAATTGATACACATGCTCTTAGAGCAGGAACAATTCCTGGAGAACATATTGTTATATTTTCAGGGCTTGATGAAATATTAGAAATAAAGCATACAGCATTTTCAAAAAAAATATTTGCAAGAGGTGCTTTTGATATAGCTTTAAAATTAAATGATAAACCAAAAGGATTTTATACAACAGAAGACGTATTTTAATTAAAAATAGTTATAAACTATATATAAGTAAATATTAAAATAAATAAAAATAATAGGAGATAAATATGGAATTAAAACTACAGGACGCTTACGAAATTGCGAGATTTATTAAGGAGGCGGAAAAATCTACACCAGTTAAATTATATGTTTCAGGACATATAAGTAATGCTGATAAATATAATTTAAAAATGTTTAAATCTGATGATATGGCTATTTTTATTGGTGAATATAATGAGGCTAAAAAACTATTGCAGGAAAATCCACAAATTGAAGTTTACCATTTAGAATACGATAGGAGAAATTCTGCAATACCAATGCTTGATACTAATGAAATTCAAGCAAGAATTGAGCCCGGTGCTATAATTAGAGATATGGTTGATATAGGAAAAGATGCAGTAATTATGATGGGTGCAGTTATAAATATAGGAGCAGTAATAGGCGAGAAAACTATGATTGATATGAATGCAGTTGTAGGTGCAAGAGGTACAATAGGTAAAAATGTTCACGTTGGAGCAGGAGCAGTTATAGCTGGAGTATTAGAGCCACCAAGCAAAACGCCTGTAATAATTGAAGATGATGTTCTAATAGGAGCTAATGCAGTTGTTTTAGAAGGTGTTAGAGTAGGTAAGGGAGCAGTTGTTGCTGCAGGTAGTGTTGTAACTGAAGATGTACCTGAAATGGCTGTTGTAGCAGGAACTCCAGCAAAAATAATCAAATATAAAGATGATAAAACTATTGAAAAAACTAAACTTTTAGATGATTTAAGAGGTTAATACATTATTAAAAAAATAATTTATTAATTAAGTATATAATATGTCTTTGTTTAAAAAGAAATTATTATTGTAGCAACGGCAATACTAACTGTTTTTAATTTCAAGACATATGTATTAAAAATATTGACAATATATTTTTAATATGATATTGTTTACTGGTTAATGTATATCAGGAGGAAATTATGTTAAAAGTTGCTAAATTCGGAGGTACTTCTTTAGCAGATGAAAATCAGTTTAAAAAAGTACATGACATTGTAATAAATAATGAAGAAAGAAAATTTGTTGTAGTATCAGCACCTGGAAAAAGGTTTAAAGAAGATAATAAAATAACTGACTTGTTATATTTAACACATGCTCATGTAAAATATTCAGTACCTTATGATCCAGTATTAAAAATAATAGAATTCAGATTCAACAATATAAAAAAAGCATTAAATCTATCAGTAGATTTAGATAAAGAGTTTAAAGAAATTAGATATCAGTTAGACAATAAATGTAGCGAAGATTATATAGTTTCAAGAGGTGAATATTTAAGCGCTTTGTTGTTAGCGGATTATTTGAAATGTGATTTTATAGATGCAAAAGATGTTATATTTTTTAACTATAATGGAAGTGTTAATAAAGAAAAAACTAGGGAATCAATAAGACAAGCAACTGCAAATTGTAAAAAAGCTGTTATTCCTGGCTTTTATGGAACATATCCTGATGATAGCATAAAAACTTTTTCAAGAGGTGGTTCTGATATTTCTGGAGCAATTTTAGCAAGTGCTGTAAATGCAGACATGTATGAAAATTGGACAGATGTTTCAGGATTTTTAATAGCAGATCCAAGGATCATAAAAAATCCAAAACAAATAAAGCAAATAACTTATCAAGAATTAAGAGAACTTTCTTATATGGGGGCTTCTGTATTGCATGATGAAGCAATTTTCCCTGTTAGAGAAGCTGGAATTCCTATAAATATTAAAAATACTAATGAGCCAGAAAATCCTGGTACCATAATAACTGGAAAAGATGAATTAGATGCAGGTTATATAAATGAATATATTATAACTGGTATTTCAGGCAAGAAAAACTTCTCAGCATTTTATGTTAGAAAAGAACATATGGCAAATGAAGTGGGTATTCTTAGAAAAGCATTGGAAGTATTTGAAGAAAGAGGTATAAGCATAGATCATATTCCTTCAGGTATCGACAGTTTTTCAATAGTTCTTCCTTCAGAAAGCGTAGATAAAGTAGCACATGAAATTATAGAAGAATTAAAAATCAAATGTAAAACTGATTATGTAAAAGTACACAATAATTTAAGTTTAATATCAACAGTTGGAATTAATATGGCATCAAAACCAGGTATTTCAGCAAAACTCTTTACTTCTCTTGGTGCTAATAATATAAATATTAGAATGATTGACCAAGGTTCAAGTGAAATAAACATAATTGTTGGTGTAGATAATAAAGATTTTGAAAATGCCATAAAAGCAATTTATGATGCATTTGTTAATTAAAAAAAGCTGTATATA
>JARBUP010000285.1 GCA_029239575.1 Bacillota bacterium | reverse complement strand
GTGGAAAAAGTACAAAGAAAAAGTAAAATCTGTGGATAAAAAAATAAGCTGCGGTTTGAGAATCAACCCAGAATATTCTGAAATAGAAACTGATATTTACAACCCATGTTTTGAAAATTCAAGACTTGGAACAACTCAGTCTAATTTTACTGAAGAAGATTTGGAAGGACTTGACGGACTTCATTTCCACACAATGTGTGAGCAAAATTCAGATGTTTTAAAAAGAACTATAGATGTAATTGATGATGAATTTGGCAAATACATTAAAAATATGAAATGGATAAACTTTGGCGGAGGACATCACATTACAAGGGATGACTACGACATAGAAACACTTGTTGAATGTATATTGTTCATTAAAAATAAATATGATGTTGAAGTTTATTTAGAGCCTGGTGAAGCAATTGCATTAAATACAGGATTTTTAGTAACAGAAGTTTTGGATTTAATGAAAAATGGAATGGACATTGCTATAGTTGACACATCAGCAGCATGCCACATGCCAGATGTAATAGAAATGCCGTACAGACCAAATATAATCAGTGCAGGAAAACCTGATGAGTTTGAATACACTTACAGATTAGGCGCACCAACATGCCTTGCAGGAGATGTAATAGGGGATTATTCATTTAAAGAACCATTAAAAATTGGAGACAGACTAACATTTTGCGACATGGCAATTTACACAATGGTTAAAAACAACACATTTAATGGTATAAATCTTCCTGCCATTGCATCATACAACGAGCAAGACGGCATTAAAATAATAAAACAATTTGGGTATGAAGATTTTAAATCGAGATTGTAATATGAAAATATAAATTAAATAAAATAAACTCCCTCACTTTATACGTTTAATTAATAACTGTATAAAGTGAGGGAGTTTTTATATTTTTAAACTTACTGATAAAATAACTATTAAACAAAAGAGTAGATTATGTAGAAAAATAACAAATATAAAGCAAATAAACACTGAAAATGACCATTTAGACATTAAGTATTGAATTTAAATTAAAATTGTTTATACTTGTAGTATTATAATGTTAAAAAAATCTCATTTAATATATAAGCAAAGTAATACAATTTCAGAAATAAAATATAAGAGGGAGGTACATGATGGATATGGATGAATACTTTTTTAAAAAAATATATACAATTGCTTTTAGACTGACAGGAAAAGAAAATGCGGCATGTGAATTAGCCACAATTGCAATTGTAAAAGTAGTTAAAGAATTAGACACACAATTTGGTTAATTATAATATATAGCATTCCAATAATAAACTTATACATTCTAAGAAAAAAGTGTAGTAGAGACTAGTGAAAAGTAAAAAATAATGTGCCATAAAGTTAAAAGTTAAGGTGCATTATTTTTTTGAGAACAAGTGGACGTTGACGTACTTAAATATCCCATTTTTTATTATTAACATTTGCATATTAAACAACCTCAAGCAAAAACTTGTCATGAAAGACAAAGGAATCAACAAATAATTTTAAAAAACCGTCCCCAAAATTTCTTATTAAAGCAAGATATGACCAATCAACTTGACTTTTTTTCTGATAAAATGTTAATATGATGTATATAAAAATAAGTAATGATAACAACTCCGTCCTTTCAAAAAATTATATTAGGAGAATTAAATTATGGAAGAATTAAAACAAGTTACAGCCAAGGATACTATAAAAATAGATCCATTGTTTTTTGAACAAAAAGATAATACAACAATTGCTTGGCTTGCAAGTGCTGGATTTTTGATTAATTCACAAGGAACAATTATATTGATAGATCCCGTTTTAATGACAAAAGCAGAAGATGATGAAATTAGTGAAGCAGGCCTTAAATTAAAAATACCTTATCCTATTAAGGCTACAGAAGTGCCTAAGGTTGATTATGTATTATATTCTCACCCGGATAATGATCATTTAGGAGAAGATACTGCAGTTGTTCTTGCAAAGTTGAATCCTACATTTATCGGACCACATACTGTATTTAATAAATTGTCATACTTAGGCGTGAATCCTAATAATATTATTACTTGCAGGACATATGATACAATAGAAATTGGAGATATTAAAATAGAAATAACATCTGCCGATCATCCGTGGCAATTAAGTGATCCTAAGACGAAAGGTAAACCATTTAGAAAAGAGGATTGTTGCGGATTTATTATCACAACAATAGATGGGCGTTACTATTTTCCAGGAGATACTAGGTTAATGGAGGAACATTTATATATAAAAGATATAGATGTTTTAGCGCTTGATGTTTCACTGGATAATTATCATTTAAAAGATGGTGCTGTAGTTTTAGCGAATCATTTACAGAATGCTCTATTAATTCCAGTTCATTATGGAACTTATAGTGCACCAGGTAAAGCTGCACATGCCGGAGATCCAAACGATGTGCTTTCTAAAGTTGATAACTCAGAAAGACGATCTAGGATATTGGCACCCGGTGAGCCTTTAATAATGAAGAATAAGAAGGAAGTTATCAGGAAATAAAAACAAAAATGGTTAAAAACGGGGCTTGAAATTTTAGCTCCCAGCGCTGAACAAATGGGGACGTACTTAAAATGTCCCATTTTTTATTATTGACATTGTATATTAAAGTTATATAATGAAAGCAAAAAGGGTTATCTAATGGCAACAAAAGCTAGAAGATTAATCGAACAAAATTATAGTGCACTTAAAAAATAATGAAAAGTTTTCAATAAGACAAATAGAAAGAGTTATGGGTATATCAAGAGGGGTTATTTCAAGATGCAAGTGAGACAGTTGAAGTACGTCCCTAATGTGATCAAGGAGATATTTATGGAATTGATTGATTCAAATGAAATGATTCGTGAGTTAATAGAAAATAATGAAATGTTGTTAATTTATTTTGGAAGCAATAGCTGTAATGTTTGTGTTGCAATAAAACCTAAAATAGATGAATTGCTTATGAAATACCCCAAAATTAAAAGTATTCAAGTCGATGTAGAAAATTCAGTAGAAATATCTTCACAATTTAATATTTTTACTATTCCTGCTATTCTTGTATTTATAAATGGAAAAGAAACAATTAGAGAAGCAAGATTTATCAGCATTGAAAATTTATCCAACAAGATTTATAGATATTATAGTTTATTATTTGAAGATGAGAGTTCAGAAAATATATTAAATAAATATATCTTGGGGCAAACTGATGGAAAAATTTTAGTAGAAAGTTTAGAAAATAATAAGGTTCTATTTACGGAATATTATGATGTAAAAAGTGTAATTAAAAGAAGAAACAGGGATTCGCATAAGGGAACCTATGGTAAGGTTGGAATAGTTTCTGGGTCAAAAGGAATGGCTGGAGCATGTGTGCTAAATCTTAATTCAGCCCTAAGAAGTGGTGCTGGATTAGTTAAAGGATTTATACCTGATGAAATATATTCTGTGGTTGAGACAATGTCATTAGAAGCAATTACATGTGTATATGATGCGCAAAACTTTTCATATGAAAAACTTCAAACTGAAATAATTGATTATTCAGATGTTATAGCGACAGGATCAGGATGTGCGAATTTAAATAAATATGAGGATATTTTAAATTACATTTTAGAAAATTCAAATAAACCTTTGGTGATTGATGCAGAAGGCATAAATGTTATAGATTTAAAAAAATTGAAAAATCATAAGCAAGATATTATATTAACGCCTCATTATGGTGAGTTCGCAAGATTATTAAAGATAGACATAAATTCTATAAGAAATAATATTGTAGAAAAATCAGTAAGCTTTTCAAAGGAATATAATATATATTTAGTTCTAAAGGGTGCAAGAACAATAATAGTATGTCCGGATGGCAG
>JARBUP010000284.1 GCA_029239575.1 Bacillota bacterium | reverse complement strand
TACAATTCATTTGCTCTAAGTGGATTTTTAGTATTAGTAGGGCTATTATGTACAGGAATTTTAGTTTCATTATATATAAAACCTCTTTTTATTAGTAGATATATGTTTCCAGCACTTGGCTGCTTCTGGTTTTGTTTTTCATATTTTTTAAGCAGACTGAAAACAACTAAAATATTTTATTCAACTGTCTTTTTTTTATTCATTTTAGGGATCACTAACTCCATATCATTTAGCTCAGTTGAATCACAACGGCAAGAAAACTATGAAATATTTGAATTTGTTTTAAATAAAATTAACAAAGAAGATATAATAATATTTAATTATTCACCTATTAAAGATTGTGTTTATTATTATAAAGAAAACGAATGTTATTTACTTAAAGATTTTAATTCAATTTTAAATTTTTTAACAAGCCAAAACAACAGTAGAGCTGTGTGGTTAATAGAAAGTTATGAAGAACAACAAATTTCAAATATATTAAATGATAATAATTTAAATTCATTTTTCTTAGGAAAATACTCATTTGATTTGTACAACTTTGATATGTACAAAATAGTTAAAAAATAATATATATTTATTGAAATACAAATTATAATTAATATTTCATTTAATAAAAAAGTATCTTTTATGCTTTCGCTTTAGAACCATAGTATTCCAGACTAAGGCTGTTTTACAGCCTGACTTAAAGCATTGGGGAATTCCTCCCCTTCACTTCTCATTTTTATATTATAGGAAAGTATTTTATTTCCTATAATATAAAAATAAGGGGTATAATTCTTTATAAATAATGAATTATATCCCTTGCTTATAATCTATTAACAAAATTTATCCCGTCTTGGATTTCTTTTTGATTCCATTTCAAAAATATCTATAATTTCTATCTGATTATGTTCTATGCATTCTTTTACTTTAGGAATATCTGATTTATTTTTTATTAAAAGCGAAATTCCACAGCATTTGGTAGCTTCTCTTGGAGTCGGAGCTATAGTTACAGATATTTTTTGAGATTTTAAAATTTCATTAAGTTTTAATCCGTTATCCACATTTTGAAAAATAACATAGTATTCCATTTCTGCCATTTTTACATACCTTCTTATGCATATTGTTTATTGCCTAACATTTCTACAAAAGCTCCTATTCTTGTACGAAGTTGTTCAGAATCTTGGTCAGTATAATCAGTTTCAATACCTAATACAGGAATACCTGCTTCTCTTATAGCTCTTTCTACTTTATATCCTTCAGTATCATATAGATTACAGAATTTTAAATTAACGTCGATAATACCATCAACATCATATTCTTTAGCTAAACGAAGTATATCTTCGATTCTACCATCATTAGGTGTAAAGCATGCACAGTTAATGCTCATGTATCTATTTGATAAAGCATTTATTTGTTCTTCAAGAGTAGGTTTAGATTCATCTACTAAATTTTCAAAGTAACGAGTACCTGTACACATTTCTTCTACTACTACAGCTGCACCACTTGTTTCTACTATATGGTGTAATTTCCAGTTAGGAATAGCTAAAGGAGTACCTGTTAACATAATTCTTTTAGTTCCTTTTGGAAATACGCTTATATTATTTTTGACACGTTCTTCAAGTTCATCACATAATTTATTTGTCATTGCAGCAAAGCGTGTAGGATCATCATAAAAAGCTATTTGAGAAATGAGCAATGCATCTTTTCCACTTATAGGTAAGTTTTCTTCTTTTCTAAGATCATATAATCTTTGTAATGCTCGCCTTTTATCATTAATTAATTTTATAGAATTAGCTAATTTTTCAGCAGTAATTTCATTACCAGTAAATTTTTCAACTTCAGCTAAAAATATATTTATTTCATCAGCCCATGCTTCTATATCTTTTGCTCTTTTCATTTGAGGGATGTCCATTACATGCATTGGAACATCTTCTGATAAAATTTCCCAAGCTTTTTTCTTACCGTCACATGTAGTTTCACCAACATACATATCAGCAATTCTAAAAAATGGGCATGTTTTGTCTAAACGAGCTCCAACAGAAGCTTTTATAAGTGGACATGTGCTTGTTGGTAAAACCTTTTCTCCACCAGCAACCCAGAATTGAGATCCTCCACAAAGTCCAGTAGCTATAGCATCAGCAGCAAATACTATTTCATCGGGAACGAAAACGCAAAATGTTCCTAAAACTTTTCCACCTTTTTTTTGATGTTCAATTAGTTCTGCAGGTCTTACCCCATGAATTTCAGATACTACAAAATTATAATAATCCATAGCTTCTGGTCTATTTTCCTGTGTTAAATAAACATCACCAAAAGCAGTAGGCAATACTTCACATAATTGGTCATGTAATTCTAAATTCATACCTAAATCTTTCCACATTTCTCTATAATCGGGCATTTTATTCCTCCAAGTAATTAATATTTTAGCAATTCTATTGAAATTATAGAGGAAAAATATTCAAATTACAAGAAAATTAACTTTATACTAAAATTCTGATTTATAACTAAATTTCATAGTTCCATTCGACATTTAACTACATCTATCTTTATATATTATTAATAAAAGATTTTATGTAGTTTTGTGTAACATGCTTATCGCTTTCAAAATAATTAGTAGTTATAGTAAGATTAGGTTTATTTAAATAGTTATGTTCTTTTAATAAATTATTACATTCAAATAAATTTATATTTATTATAGCATCTATTTTATATTTATTTATTAAATATTCTAATTCTTTATGTTCACAACAACTTAAATATTTTTCAGCTAATGCAGAATTAAATTCTTTATTCTCATTTATAATTTTATAATTTTCTCCTTCACACTGGGAAGAAAACAAGGTTTTAGTATTTTCGATTGAATTAAAAGTTTCTAGTATTTTATCTATTAAACCAGCCAAAGGTGCACCTGAAAGCAAAATACGTTTTTGTATAACATCATTATTGCTAATAAAGCATTTATCATTTCTTAATTTTTCAAAAGCATTTTTAAATTCAAAAATCATATGATATTTTTCATCTAAATTAAAAATAAACTGACTTCCATAAATTACATTAAACAAATCAGCACATGTAATAATATTTGGTTGTAACATGTAAATATCTATTATTTCATTAACTATTTTATTAATTTTATTGAGTTTTGTTATAATAGAAACTAGTTTTCTTTCATCTAATTTAATGCTAAATTCATTTTCTAAAAAACTTATTAATTGTTTAAACTCATTTATTAATGAATTAATATCATTATGCTCATTCATTATATAAACTTTTTTAAAGTTTAATTTTGAAAACATATCTATTTTTTTAGAGCACATATTATTTCCAATTATAATATCCGAAAAATGCAAAAATGGACACTTATCCATTATTGCATATCCATAACTTGCTTTTATTAAAGAACAAAAATGTTTATTTAAATATTTATCAGCTTCCTCTATATTTGTCTCATCAATACTATAAACATTTATTGGTATAATATCTAATGCCCATAAAATTTCTCTTGGAATATTTACACCATAAATACCTGCTATTTTTTTACCTTCACTATGTAACATTAAAGCAGACACAAAACCATTACGCCTTAAATCTCTAAACTCTTCTAATAGTTCATTTAAAATATTCATAAAAAACCACCGCTAATTGGCTAATAATGCTGCACCTATTGCACCTGCATATCTCGCCATACTATTGGACTTAACTGGTTTATTTAATTTCTTGCTCAATTTATGTTGTATATATTCACTGTCACAAAAACCTCCTGTTAAAAAGAAATCTTTATTATCATTATTTAGTTTAGAGCATAAAGTATAAACTTTATTAACAATAGAATTTACCACACCACAGGCTATGTCCTCT
>JARBUP010000283.1 GCA_029239575.1 Bacillota bacterium | reverse complement strand
AGTCTCTCATCCACTGATTCAACACAAGCTGACTATGTTAAGAGACAAAAACACTTCCTCAAAGGACTTTAGGGAGCTGGTTAGAGAAATTGCCATGTTGATGGCTTATGAAGTAACAAGGAATCTTGCACTGAAGGATGTGGAAATTGAAACTCCCATTTCAAAAATGACAGGTAAGGTATTAGCTGGGGAGGATATAGCAATTGTTCCTGTACTAAGAGCAGGTCTAGGCATGGTTGACGGAATGCTGGATTTAATACCAAATGCTAAAATTGGTCACATTGGTTTATACAGAAATGAAGAAACCTTGCAGCCTGTTGAATATTACTGCAAGCTTCCAAGTGATATTGGCAACAGAATAGTAATAATAACTGAACCAATGCTTTCAACAGGAGGCTCTATGATAGGAGCAATATCTCTTTTGAAGAAGCACGGAGCTAAAAAAATAAAATCAATACATCTTGTATGTGCTCCTGAAGGCTTAAAAAAAGTTAGCGAAGCTCATCCTGATGTTGAAATTTATGCTGCAGCTATTGATGAAAAATTTAATGACATCGGATACATAGTGCCTGGATTAGGTGATGCCGGTGACAGACTGTTCGGTACGAAATAAAGAAAAATACTAACATTAAGGCGTGAAATGTCACGCCTTTTTTTTGAGGTGAATATGAACGACATAATAAAAAGAAATAAAGCATTTATAAATACAATGATAATTATCGCTATACCTGTGGTCATTCAAAATATGATAAGCATCGGACTTAATATGATTGATACAGTAATGGTAAGCGAGTTAGGTGAAAATGCCATATCAGCAGTAGGCCTAGCCAATAGAATTTATTTTATCTTTACAACCATATGTTTTGGCATTTACAGTGGAGCATCAATTTTTGTAGCGCAATATTGGGGTGCAAAAGATATGGTAAGCATTAAAAAGGTATTTGGAATTGATCTAATAATAGGCTCATTATTATCTCTTATCTTTGCAGTGTTGGTTTTTTTCTTTAGAAATCAAATAATGAGAATTTTTATTGATGATCCTTATGTTATTGAGTTAGGGAGCGAATATTTGAAAGTAATTTCATTTTCCTATCCATTAACTGCAATATCCTTCGCATTCAGCTTTAATTGCCGAGCAATACATAAACTAAAAATGCCAACTGTTATAAATGCTGTGGCACTTTTAATCAATACCTTCTTTAATTGGATTTTAATTACAGGTAATTTAGGCTTTAAAGCACTTGGTGTAGAAGGAGCTGCAATAGCTACCTTATTAGCAAGAATAGTTGAATTTGTTGCACTTATATTTTTTATTTACAAGGATAAAAATCATCCTTTGGCGGGAACAATTAAAGAACTCACATCGTGGGATGTTACTATGCTTAAGAAAGTCCTTAAAACGTCTTTTCCTGTAATAATGTCAGAAACAGCATGGTCCATTGGTACCTCAGTTTATTTTATAGCATATGGGTTTATGGGTTCATACGCTATTGCTGTTGTACAAATTGCCTTTAATATATCTGATTTCTTTCAAACATTATTTTTTGGTATTGGCAATGCTAGTGCGGTAATGATAGGGAATGAAATAGGTAAAAATGACATAGACAAAGCAATGGATTACAGCAATAAATTTGTAAAGATAACTTTAGTTTTAAGTTTTGTGTTTGCATCCCTGTTATTGGTTTCGAGAAATTACATTATAAGATATTTTAATTTAGAGCCGATTACCAGCGAATACCTCAGCAAGACATTAATAGTATATTCTCTTTATTTTACTCCTAAGATGTTCTCCTACATTTTTATATGCGGTATATTAAGAGCTGGCGGTGATACTAAATTCTGTATGTTTGTAGATATAATCACTATATGGGGTATTGGAGTTCCACTTTCATTTATTTCTGTATTATTATTTAAGCTTCCTATCCATTTAGTTATAGCTTTAGTTTTCAGTGAAGAAATTATAAAATCCATAACCGTTACAAAAAGATATCTAAGTAAAAAGTGGATGAACAATTTAATAATGGATTAATATTGACAAAAAAGTTCGGTAATGTTACTTTTAATTTATTAGGAGGCAATATGAGACATATATTTATAATCAACCCCATTGCAGGAGATGGCAAGTATCAGAAGGATTTAGCTGATTCAATACATGCTCAGTTTAAGGACAAGGATATTAATTACGAGGTATATTTCAGTAAATTTAAAGGTGATATTCAAAATTATATAAATAACAAATGTAAGGACTCTATTTCAAGCGTTATCTATGCATGCGGCGGTGATGGTACACTTCATGAAGTAATTAATTCTGCATGTAAATTTGATCACATAAATGTTGGAGTCATTCCCTGCGGCTCAGGCAATGATTTTATTAAAAACTTTATAAATTATGAAAACTTCAATAGTATTGAAGCACAAATGCAAGGAGAAATTGTTTATTTAGATTTAATAAAGGTAAATGATATATATGCCTCGTCTGTGTGTAACGTAGGACTTGATGCAGATGCTGCCTTTCATATGCATAAATTTAAAAAACTTCCATTTATATCTGGCTCCACAAGATATTATTTATCAGTACTTTATTGTTTGATAAACGAACTGGGAAGATATCTAAAAATCTCAATTGACGATAATGAAGAAATAAATAATTCATTTTTACTAGGTGTCGTTGCAAATGGGCAATTTTATGGTGGAGGCTATAAATGTGCGCCCCTAGCTATTATAAATGACGGATTGATGGATTTGTGCTTGGTTGATAAAATCTCAAGATTTCAAATAATTAACCTGATTGGAAGCTATAAGTTAGGCAATCACCTTAAAAACCCTAAAATAAATAAATACATTACTTATAAAAAATGTAAGCATGTTAAAATAAAGAGCAATGAACCGTTAAATGTATGTATTGATGGCGAAATATATATTCAAGATGAAGTGAATTTAACTATAAAAGATGAAGCACTTAAGCTCTGGCTACCAAAAGGAACAAAAATTAAAGGGAATGAAGAGGATTTCTCTGCCCTTACACAGTGATTTTAAAAAAATAAAACAATAAAACAATGGATACGAATCTTTTAAAGATCATATCCATATTTTTATAAAAATTTATCTATTTAGTTTTCAAACTAGATTATTAAACTATTTTTAAGTTTTCTACTATAGCTTCATTTTTCATAATTGAATTCATTACAACAGTTCCTATAAGTGTTACAACTACAAATTCTCCTATGGCTACATAAAGTGCATTCAGCCAAAATGGTGTGTTAAATAAATAAGTTAGTTCTATCCCAACAAACAATGCATTAGAAATTACAGGGCCAAGACTTGCAAATATTAATGCTTTTTTGTTATATCCAAATGTCTTTCTCACAGTTACAATAATAATTATTGCAACAAATGTTGCAAAAGAACCAACAACCACATCAATAATTCCTAAAGGGCTCGCCAAATTTGCCAGCACACATCCTAATACTAATCCAAGACCATACCTTGGTTCCATAAATACAAAGAGTACTAATATTTCAGAAACTCTAAACTGAATATCATTGTAGCTCATAAATGCAAACAAATAGGTCAATGCTGCATATGATGCTGCTATTAAAGCTGTTCGTGTTATATATTTACTTTTTTCCATTAAAAAAACTCCTTTCGAATAGCATTCTCGGAGTCACTAAAAAAAACTTGATTTTTAAAGTGGGTGCCAAGAAAACACTTGAGATTCTTTATATTATTTTCAGAATCTCTATTATTATAAAGGGACGGAGTACCGTCCCCATAAAAGCTGATTATCTCTTGCTGAACTGTGAAGCTCTTCTTGCTTTTTTCAAACCGTATTTCTTTCTTTCTTTCATTCTTGGGTCTCTTGTTAAGAAACCTGCTTTTTTAAGAATAGGTCTTAATTCGCTGTCTACCTGTAACAAAGCTCTTGAAATACCGTGTCTGATAGCTCCTGCTTGGCCTGTGTATCCGCCGCCCTGTACGCTTACTAAAACGTCATATTGACCCATTGTGTCAGTAATCATTAAAGGTTCTCTAACTAACACTCTTAATGTTTCATATTTGATATAATCTTCTAAGTTTCTTTTATTTATAACGATTTTTCCAGTTCCTGGAACTAATCTTACTCTAGCTATAGCTTTTTTTCTTCTACCTGTACCTCTGTATTGTGCATCCATCTAATCGTCCTCCTCCCTTAAAACTCGTATACTTGTGGTTTTTGAGCTTGGTTATTGTGCTCTGGACCTGCATATACTTTAAGTTTTTTTAACATTTGTCTTCCAAGGCTATT
>JARBUP010000034.1 GCA_029239575.1 Bacillota bacterium | reverse complement strand
ATAATGTAAATACATTTGTAAATTAAGAATTTATAAATGCCTCTTAAATTTTTTGCCTTAAGCCGTGAATATTTTCACGGCTTGCCCTTTTTGTATGACTAACCCAATATGTACGAGCTATAGTGAAGTTCAAATTGATGGTAGGTCAACCGCAACGATTATGATTTACCCAATTTCTTGACCGTAGGGAGGGAGAAATTGTAGGTAATTCAAACGCAATGAGCACCAAATTTATGCGATTTGTAACGAGCAAATAAATTGGTGAATGAGACTGCGTATCACGAAGTTTCATTTAAATATAATATTTTCTTTTAATAAATGTTTTACATTTTCCCAAGGTATTTTAATTTCATAAATGTCATTATATTTTGAAGAAAGCTTGTTAGCATTATAATAAATGCATACATGTGTATCTGAAAATGCATAGCTGTCAAAACTGTTCTGATAACTATTAGATATATCATCTAAGAAAAATTTAAGTGTTTTTTCACTTATGGTTTTATTGTTTAATAAAGCACTTTTAGATTCATCGCATAAAAATTTGATATATGCGAAACGTTCATCAAAAAAGTCATTTAATAAAAGTTTCTTTTCAGTGTTTAAATTATAAGTGACAGATGTTATTTCTATAGAGTTTAAAGAATTTCCATATGAATAATTTGATTTTAAAACAATTGATACAATATTCTTGTTTACTCTTCTTAATTCATAATTAATTTTTAATTTAAATTTATCATTTATATTTACAGGAACAAAATATTTAGTGTCTACTTTTAGCTTTTCTATGTATGGATTTATTAAAGTTATAATTTCTTTATTTACAGTTTTGTATTTTGTTGAAGGATAATAAATTTCTATATCATATTTTTCATTTGTCGTCAAATAAGTTTTTGTAATTATATCATTGGATTGGTATGGAGAAATTACTATTTGGCTTTTGTAAATTATTGCAAATGAAAATATTACAATACATATGCAACTTAAGAATATAATTATAAATAAGTTGTTTTTTAAAAAATCATATATTTTATTTACCAAAAAAAGCCCTCCTTTATAAAATATTTAATTGTTATAACTATTATATGTTTGAAAAATACAATTAGGTACAATACATATAAATAATAGTTTTGTTAATAAGTTATTAAAAATTAAGAACAGAATTAACTAATTATCATAAAATAAATTAATCAGAGATTCTGAACTATTTCGAAATGGAGGTAAATATGCCTACTATATATTTAAGCCCATCGACGCAACAATTTAATCAATTTGTAAATGGTGGAACAGAAGAGCAATATATGAATTTAATTGTAGATGCAATGATTCCTGTTTTACAAGCAAATAATATTCAATATGCAAGGAATACTCCTGATATGACGGCTGGTTCATCTATCAGGCAATCTAATGCAGGGAATTACGATTTGCATTTAGCAGTGCATTCTAATGCCTCTGGAGAAGGCCAAGAAGGTCAAAACAGAGGAACAATTGCATTCTATTATCCAGCAAGTACAAATGGAAAAAGATTTGCTGACATTATTGTTAATAATTTTAAAACTATTTACCCTAACCCAGCATTGGTAAAAACAACGCCTACAACAAGTTTAGGGGAAGTATCAAGGACAAGAGCTCCTTCAGTTTTAGTTGAAGTAGCATATCATGACAACTTAGAAGATGCAAACTGGATTAAAAATAATATCAGTACAATTGGTCAAACATTAGCTAGGTCTGTAGTACAATATTTTTCAAATTCATCTGTTCCAACAACACCAACTACGCCAACAACACCAACTACGCCATCAAATGGCCAAACAGGAACAGTTACACTTCAAAGTGGATATTTGAATATAAGAAGCGGACCATCTTTAACAGCACCTGTTATAGGAAGGGCTCCTAATGGCGCGAAACTTATAATTTTGGGAAAAAGTGGTGAATGGTACAATATAAGATATAATGGAACAACAGGATATGTGCATTCACGTTATGTTGTAGTGTAAATACTGAAAAGTCAGTGAACAGTGTAAGTTTTACAATGAACATTGAACAATTATGGTAAAAAAAAATACCTACAAAGTAGGTATTTTTTTTACATAGTAGTGCGGTCGGGGGGATTTGAACCCCCACGAATATACATTCGCTAGCCCCTCAAGCTAGTGCGTCTGCCGTTCCGCCACAACCGCATTGTTAAGCGCTTTATTATTATAGCTGATGATATTTAATTTGTAAAGTACTTTTTTATTATATTTTAAAACTTGAATAATTAACTACTTTGTATTATAATTAGCTTAAAGATAAATGCGGCAAGTAATAACGAAGTAATGTAAATCGTTTTCTTATACCATTAATAATTTGAAGCAAAAAAAAATTCAATAATAGCGAGGAATAAGAAATGAAGCTTAAACAAATAAAAGAACTATTAAATGCTGAAATTTTAGCATATGGTTGTGACGAGGAAACAGAATTTGACCATGTGTTTGCAAGTGATTTAATGAGTGATGTATTGGCTTATGCTAACAATGAAGCTCTTCTTATAACTGGATTAAACAATCCTCAAGTAATAAGAACTGCTGAAATGATGGATATGCATGCAGTACTTTTTGTAAGAGGTAAACATCCTAAAGAAGATACAGTTGAATTAGCAAAAGAAAAATTTGTTACGCTTCTTGTTACAGAACATATAATGTTTGAGGCATGCGGTTTGTTATTTAATAATGGTATGAAGGGATCAAAATAATATGGATTTATTAAAAAGACTCAGCTACCATGTGCTATCAAATAATTTCATAAAAGCTGGAAAAGGATCAAGTGATATAAAATCAAATTTAAAATCGATAGGAATAGATTCAGATATATTAAGAAAAATTGCAATAGTATGTTATGAAGCTGAAATGAATATAGTAATACATTCATTGGGTGGTAATCTTCATTGTGATATATATGAGGAAAAAATAGTGATATTAACAGAAGATATTGGACCTGGTATCCCTGATATAGAATTAGCTATGACAGAAGGATTTTCCACTGCCCCTGATTCAGTTAGGGAACTTGGCTTTGGAGCAGGTATGGGACTTCCTAACATGAAAAGGTATTCAGATATTTTTGAAATAAACTCAAGCATAAAAGGCACTAATATAAAAATGACTATTTTATTATAAGGGGTGACGTATGTATGAATTTTAATGTAATGTTTGACGAAGAAAAATGTAAGGGATGTACTAATTGCATGAGAAGATGTCCTACACAAGCAATACGTATATATAAGGGTAAAGCTGTTATTGATAATGTTAGGTGTATACATTGCGCTGAATGCATTAAAATTTGTCCCTATGAAGCATATTCAACTGAATCAGTAGATAGTAAAATACAACAAAGTATTAAATATAAAATTGCAATTCCATCAACAACAATATATGGTCAATTTCCTAAGGGAACAGAAATATGCAATGTTCAAAATGCTTTTTTGAAACTTGGGTTTGATTATGTATATGATGAGTCATGGGCAGCTGAACTAATTTCTAAAGCTATAAAAGATAAAATTAATGAAAATAAAGAAATAAGACCTTTAATATCTACAAATTGCCCTTCAGTAGTTAGATTAATAAAATTTAGATATCCATCTTTGTTGGGAAATTTAATATCTTTAGAAGATCCAATGGAAATTGCTGCAAAACTTGCAAGAAAAAGAGCTAAAGAAATTTTTAATTGTGATGATAATGAAATAGGTGTGTTTTATATTTCTCCTTGTCCAGCAAAACTATTAGCAGTTACTGATCCTATTGGACCTAATAAATCATCCATAGATAGAGTTGTGCCTTTAAATACAATTTATGGACAATTATACAAAGAAGTGAAAAAGCAAGAGAATCTATGTTTCTCAAATCCTTCTTTAAAAGGAATTATGTGGGCAGTTTCAGGGGGTCAATCAAAATCGGCTGAATTAAATAATTATGTTTCTGTATATGGAATGGAAAATATTATAGATGTATTTGATGAAGTAGAAAATGGTAGACTTTTTCATATAGATTTCATTGAAGCATTATCATGTACCGATGGATGTGTAGGAGGTACATTTAATGTTGAAAACCCTTATGTTGCAAGAAATAATATTAATTACATCATCGATCATACTGATGAAAATACATTACAAAATGATGATTTAGATAAATATGAAGAATTTAAAAACAAAGGAATTTTTAACCTTGTAATAGCTGATGAAGATGAAGGCGATTTTAAAAAACATAAAATAAATATAAAACAAGCAGTTGAAAGAATAGATAAAATTAAAGACATATTAGCTTTGCTCCCAGGACTTGATTGTGGTTCATGCGGTGCGCCGACTTGTTATGCACAAGCTGAAGATATATATGACGAAAAATCAAAATTAATTGATTGTGTAGTTTTGAGAGCGAAATTAAATGAAAATAAAAAGGAGGAAAAATGAACGCTAAAGATTTTGCAGAAAAATTAAACTTAGATATTTTAGTTAAAAATGAAAATGAATTAAATATAGAAGGGGTTTATATTGGAGATTTATTGAGCATAGTTATGTCAAAAGCTAAAAAAAATTACACTTGGATTACAATTCAAACACATATGAATATAATGGCTGTAGCAGAGTTATTAGATTTAAGCTGTATAATAGTTGTTGAAGACATGGAAGTGGAGGAAGATGCATTAATCAAAGCTGATGAATTAAACATTACAGTTTTTAAAACTAAAGAAAGCGCATATGAAGTGGCATGCAAACTTTGCAAATTAGGAATAAAATAAAATATGAAATTTTATTATGATTTGCACATTCATTCAGATTTATCTCCATGCGCAGAAAAAGAAATGACGCCTAACAATATAGTAAACATGGCTTATATAAAAGGTCTTAATATAATTTCAGTAACTGATCACAACACTACTAAAAATTTACCTGCAATTAACGAAGTTGCAAATAAATTAAATATTAAAGTTATTTTTGGTATTGAAGTTACAACAAAAGAGGAAGTACATGCTTTATGTTATTTTAAAAATTGTGATGATGCAGAAAAATTTGGTGATTTGATTTATGAATCCCTTCCCAATATAAATAATAATATAAATATTTTTGGGGAACAGAATATATATAATGCAAATGATGAAAAAATAGGGCAATTAGATAAACTCTTATTAAATGCAAGTTCTTATAGTGTGGATGATTTATATAATTTGTCAAAACAATATAATGGTATAATGATTTTAGCTCATGTAAATAAAAAATCCAATGGTATTTTATCCGTATTAGGTTTTATTCCTTTTAATTTAAAATTGGAATTCATTGAAATTTTTTCAAAAGAAAAAGTCGATGAAAGATTTATTAAAAATTATAAAATTCTTAAAAATTCGGATGCACATCAGCTAACAGATATTCAAGAAGCAATTAATTATGTTGAACTTAATTCATTAGATGAAATTTATAATTATTTAAATTTATAATAAAGTTGCTTGCAACATGCAACTTTTTTTACGTGTAAAGATATATTTTATAAATAAGGAGGTATTCGAACAATGAAAGAATTATCAATGCATATATTAGACATTGTGATGAATTCAGTAAAAGCAAAATCGAAATTAATAGAAATCACAATAGAAGAAAACATAGAGAAAAATTTTATAAAAATAATAATTAAAGATGATGGATGTGGAATGAGTAAAGAAGTATTAACAAAAGTTACAGATCCATTTTATACAACTCGCACAACAAGGAGTGTTGGTTTAGGGCTTTCTTTGCTTAATGAAGCATGTGAAAGATGTAATGGTTATTTAAAAATAAGTTCTGATATTGGAGTTGGTACAATCGTTGAATGCTATTTTGAAAGAAATAATATTGACAGATCCCCGCTTGGAAATATGGGGGATACTATTATGACAATTGTTAATAGTTTAAATGAATGTGAATTAATTTACAATCATGCAGTGAATAAGAAATTTTTTAACTTTAATACTCTCCAAATTAAAGAAATACTTCAAGAAACTGACATTAATGAAAATTCAATTTTATTATGGATTAAGTCATATATTAACCAGAATATCAAGGAATTATATTAATAATTAAAAAATTATACTAATATAAATATTAACAAAAATAGAACAATTTTGTATAATTGCACTTTGATAAAATTTAATCTAATTAAAAAAATTTTAAAAATGTATTTAAAAGTTCTACAAAATCTGTTATAATTTTTAATGTTTCGTATTAATGTATTTTAATAATAATTTATAATCTAAAACAAGAGGTGATTTTATGAGCACAAAAGTGTTTACTTTTAAAGGTGGTATCCATCCCCCTCACCATAAAAAACAAACAGAAAAATTATCAATAGAAAATGCTGTTGAGCCAAAGTTTGTAGTTATACCTTTATCACAGCACATTGGTGCACCTTGTGATCCATTAGTTCAAGTTGGGGACAAGGTAAAAGTTGGACAAAAAATAGGTGATTCAAAAGCATTTGTTTCTGCTCCTGTTCATGCAAGTATATCAGGGTCAGTAAAAAGCATTGGTCTTCATATTACAACAGGAGGATCTAAAGTAAATTGTATTACTATAGAATCTGATGGTTTATTTGAAGTTCATGAATCTGTTAAACCAAAGGGAAATATTGAAGATTTATCAAAAGAAGAAATATTAGCTATTATTAAAGAAGCAGGTATGACTGGAATGGGTGGAGCAGGATTTCCTACTCATGTAAAATTAAGTCCTCCAAAGGACAAAACTATTGATACTATTATATTAAATGGGGCAGAGTGCGAGCCATTTTTAACAGCTGACCACAGAATTATGCTTGAAAAACCTGAACAAATTGTAGAGGGTGCAAAAGCTATAATGAAAGCTGTTGGTGTTGAAAAATGTTATATAGCAATTGAAAAGAATAAACCTGATGCAATAGAAACAATGAGAAAAGCTATATCAGGTGTTAATGGATTAGAAGTAGTACCTCTTGAAGCAAAATATCCTCAAGGGGATGAAAAAAGAATGATTAATGCAGTTACAGGCAGAGAAGTTCCTTCAGGTGGACTACCTATGGATGTAGGTTGTATAGTTGATAATGTTGGAACAATTGCTACTATCGGTAATGTATTTTTAACAGGCATGCCTTTAGTACAAAGAGTTACAACTGTAACTGGTAGCGCTATAAAAAATCCTAAAAACTTATATATAAGAATAGGTACATTGTTTAAAGATATTATAGAGCAATGTGGAGGGTTTTCTGAAGAACCAGGAAAAATTATTAACGGCGGACCTATGATGGGTATTGTTCAGTATACTACTGAAGTACCTGCAATAAAAGGAACATCTGGGATACTTGTGTTAAACAAAAAAGATGCAAAAGTTCCTGAAGCCTCTAATTGTATTAGATGCGGGAAATGTGTGGATGCATGCCCTGTTCATTTACAACCTTTCATGATAAGTAGACAAGCTATTTTAAATAATTTTGAAGAAGCTGAAAAATATTATGCTGCAGATTGTATTGAATGTGGATCATGTTCTTTCGTATGTCCTGCAAAAAGACCATTAGTTGAAACTATACGTCTTGCAAAAAAAGAAGTAATATCAAAACGTAAAAAGGCTTAGGAGGATAAAGATGGAAATTAAATTAATAGGTTCATCATCACCTCATATTAGATCCGAACAAACTACTCAGAAAGTAATGCTTGATGTAATAATTGCTTTATTGCCTGCATTAGTAGCATCTGTTTTTTATTTTGGATTTAGTTCATTAGTATTGGTGGTGTTATCTGTTGCTTCAGCTGTTGTGACAGAATATGTATTACAAAGAATGATGAAAAAGGATATTGCTATAGCAGATTTAAGTGCAGTAGTAACAGGAATATTAGTAGCTTTTAACATACCTTCAGCAGCTCCATGGTGGATTGCAGTGATTGGTTCTGCTTTTGCTATAGCTATAGCAAAACAAATTTTTGGTGGTATAGGATTTAACTTTATGAACCCTGCTTTAGTAGGTCGAGCGTTTTTATTGGCATCATGGCCAGTTCATATGACAACAGGATTTATTGACCCTATTACTGATGCTGTTACAGCAGCAACACCTTTAGCTATATTAAAAGGAGTTGAAGGTGAAGCATTACCTCTTCCATCAATAATAGATATGTTGCTTGGAAGAATACCTGGATCATTAGGTGAAACATCTGCAATATTATTAATAATAGGTGGTATTTATTTAATATATAGAGGAGTAATTAAATGGATTATACCTGTAGCTTATATTGGTACAGTTGCAGTTTTAGCCGTATTTATTGATGGTCCAAGCATGGTTTTATATCATATATTTGGTGGTGGACTAATACTTGGAGCATTTTTCATGGCAACTGATTACGTAACATGTCCAATTACAGATAAAGGTAAAATTATTTATGCTGTAGGTTGTGGTGTAGTAACTATGTTAATCAGAAGTGTTGGTGGTTATCCCGAAGGCGTTTCATATTCAATTCTTTTAATGAATATTTTAACTCCTTTAATTGACAAATATGTAAGCCCTAAGTTATTCGGAGGTGCTAAAAAATGAAAAACAATATGATTGTTAAACTTGGAGCAGTTTTGTGCATAGTATCCGCTATTGCAGCTGGTATTCTTGCTTATACTAATGATGCTACAAAAGAAAAAATTGCCATAGCTGAAGAAATGGCAAGTTCAGGTCCGGAAGTAGCACAAGCAGTAATTCCTAATTCTGCAACATTTGAATTATTGGATGACACGGCTTTAATAGATAAAATAAAATCTGAAAATCCAGATTTCATCGAAATAAGAATAAATAAAGATGCAAGTGGTAATCAGTTGGGTTATGGTATTAGAACATTTAGTCCAACACCTGGTTATGCTGGTAAAGTTGAAATTTTCTTAGGAGTATCTTTAGAAGGTAAAATATTGGGTATGAAAATTGTAAGCATGAAAGAAACAGCTGGCCTTGGAACTAAAATAGGAGAGCCTAAATTTCAAACTCAATTTTTAAACAGAGATACAGCATCTGAAATAAAAGTTTCAAAAAGCAATCCAAAAGAAAACGAAATATTAGCATTAACAGGAGCTACAAGATCATCTAAATCATTTACAAGCGCTGTTAACAACGCTATGACAATATATAATGAATATTTGAAGAAATAGGAGGAGAAATGAATAAATTACAAGTATTTAGGAATGGACTTATAAAAGAAAACCCTATTTTCGTTCAATTAGTTGGTATGTGTTCGGCTCTTGCAATTACAACAGCTGCTGTAAACGGAATAGGTATGGGAATTGCAGTTATAGCAGTTCTTACAGGGTCAAATATAGTTATATCTTTGCTTAGAAAAGTAATACCTGATGAAGTTCGTATTCCTGTATTCGTTATAATTATTGCAACATTCGTTACAATAATAGATTTATTGATGCACGCATATACATTTGCACTTTATCAAGCACTTGGTGTATTTATACCTTTAATAGTTGTTAACTGTATAATATTAGCCAGAGCAGAAGCATTTGCTTTTAAAAATGGAGTTGTGGATTCAATATTAGACGGTTTAGGCATGGGTATTGGATATACATTTGCTATTACTGTTTTGAGCGCAATAAGAGAAATAATAGGTAATGGTACAATTTTTGGATTTCAAGTGCTTCCAGAAGCATATGAACCTATGATGATAATCATTCAACCACCTGGAGCATTCATTGCCCTTGGATTGTTAATAGGTCTTGTAAATTATCTTACAAGTAGAAAGAAAGCTTAGGGGGTAGTGAAATGAATTTATTTAGTTTATTTATAACATCATTTATAGTTAATAATATTATATTTTCTCAGTTTTTAGGAATATGTCCTTTTTTAGGCGTTTCTAAAAAAATTGAAACAGCAGCAGGTATGGGTATTGCCGTTATATTTGTTATTGTATTATCTTCAATTATAACTTATATAGTTCAGGCTGCAATATTGGTGCCATTGGGATTAGAGTATTTACAAACAATAGTATTTATTTTAATAATTGCAGCATTGGTTCAGTTTGTTGAAATGTTTCTTAAAAAATCAAGCCCAGGGTTATATAAAGCATTAGGTATTTACCTTCCTTTAATAACAACTAACTGTGCTGTTCTTGGTGCTGTTTTAATCAATATTCAAAATGAATATAATTTTATAGAAGCATTGGTTAACTCTATTGCAACACCTGCAGGTTTCTTATTAGCAATAGTACTTTTTGCAGGAGTTAGAGAAAAAGTTGATACAGCTGACGTACCAGTAGCATTAAAGGGTTCACCTATTGCTTTAATAGCTGCAGGTTTAATGTCTATTGCATTCCTTGGCTTTTCAGGATTACAAATATAAGGGAGGCTAATAATATGATTATAATTAGTGCAGTTGGAGTATTAGGCGGAATTGGTATTATATGTGGAGTTTTGTTAGCAATTGCTTCAAAACTTTTCCATGTTGATGTAGACCAAAAAATAATAGATGTAAGAAATGCATTACCAGGTGCAAACTGTGGTGGATGTGGTTTTCCTGGTTGCGATGGATTAGCAGCTGCTATAGCTGAGGGAAATGCTCCAGTTAATGCATGTCCAGTTAGCAATCAAGAAGGATATGAAAAAATTGCTGCTATAATGGGAGTTACAGCTCAAGTAGGAGAAAAGCAAGTTGCTAAAGTTATGTGTAAAGGTTGTGACAGCTTAGCAACTAAAAAATATGATTATGAAGGTTTTACAGATTGTAAAGCTGCAGCAGCAGTAGCAGGAGGAAATAAGTCTTGTGATAAAGGTTGTTTAGGTTTTGGAACTTGTGTTAACGCATGTGCTTTTGATGCTATAATTATTGAAGATGGTATAGCAAAAATTGATAGAGATAAATGTACTTCATGTGGAAAATGTATTGAAGTTTGTCCTAAAGCAGTAATAGAATTTGTTCCTTATTCTCAAGATGTTATAGTTGAATGCCACAATAAAGATTTTGGAAAAGCGGTTAAAGAAATATGTAAAGTAGGCTGTATAGCTTGTAAAATATGTGAGAAAAATTGTGCTTTTGATGCAATTCACGTAGAAAACAATATAGCTAAAATAGATTATGATAAATGTACACAATGTATGGTTTGTACAGAAAAATGTCCTACTAGGGCAATTTCTGGAGATTTAAAAAAGAGAAAAAAAGCAGTAATTATAGAAGATAAATGTATTGGATGTACTATTTGTGCTAAAAAATGCCCAACAAATGCCATTGAAGGTGAACTTAAAAAAGTTCATAAAGTAGATGCAGCAAAATGTATAGGATGCGGTGTTTGTGCATCTAAATGTCCTAAAAAAGCAATAGAAATGTAATAAAAAAGCTATTGAATCCTATGTTTCAATAGCTTTTTTTTGACAAATTAAAAAATAAATAATATAATGACATAGAAATTGATTATTTAGGAAATATAAATAATAATTATATATAAAAATATATGTCTTTGGAGGATTTATTATATGGATGAAATTAAGAAAATAGAATCTGATATGAAAAGTAATTCAATTGAACTTAATTCTATGAAAAAAGATAAAACTGTATTAGTAGTTATAGATATGGTAAACGGTTTTACATATAATGGAGCTTTATCATCTACAAGAGTTGCTAAAATGGCAAAAAATATTGTTGAGTTAAATGAAAAAACAGAAGGTTATAAAAAAATTTTTTTCTTAGATTCCCATGTAGAAAATTCACAAGAATTTGTAAGTTTTCCTAAACATTGTATTAAGGATACTGATGAATCTCTTTTAATACCTGAATTAATAAAATATACTAAAGAAAATAATTCTGTATGTATAGAAAAAAATAGCACGAATGGCTTTTTAGCTAAAGGATTTCAAAATTGGTTAGAAAATAATATTGAAAATATAGATAATTACATAATAACTGGATGCGTTACTGATATTTGTGTATTGCAATTTGCTTTATGCTTAAAAGCATATTTTAATGAGCATAATAAAAATAAAAGATTAATTGTACCAATAAATACTGTGGACACATATGATGGTGGTTCCCATGATGCTTATTTAATGAATTTATTTGCTTTATACAATATGAAAACTAGTGGTATAGAAGTAGTGGAAAAAATTAATTAACATAGGAGATATTTATGTGTTATAAAAAACATTTTGATAAAAGAAATTTAACCATGCTCATGGATTTTTACGAACTAACTATGTCCAATGGTTATTTTTCAAAAGGCATGGATGAAAAAATAGTTTATTTTGATGTATTCTATAGAAAAAATCCAGATGGTGCTGGATTTTCAATTGTCGCAGGTTTACAACAAGTTATTGAATATATTAAAAATTTAAGTTTTACAGATGAAGATATTGAATATTTAAAGAATAAGAAAATTTTCAAAGAAGAATTTTTAAATTATTTAAAACATTTTAAATTTTCAGGAGATATATATGCTATACCTGAAGGAACACCTGTTTTTCCATATGAACCATTAATTACAGTAAAAGCAAAAGCAATTGAAGCTCAAATTATTGAAACAATGTTGCTTGTTACTATTAACCATCAAAGTTTAATTGCAACTAAAACAAATCGTATTGTTAGAGCTGCAAAAGGTAGACCTGTAATGGAATTCGGAGCAAGAAGAAGCCAAGGCTATGATGGAGCAATATATGGAGCACGCGCTGCGTATATTGGTGGAGTCATAGGTACTGCTACAACATTATCAGATGAAGTGTTTGGAGTTCCTGCTCTTGGAACCATGGCGCACTCATGGGTTCAAATGTTTGAAAATGAATTTGAATCTTTTAAAACATACGCAGAAAATTATCCAGATGATTGTACTCTTTTAATAGATACATATAACGTTTTAAAAAGCGGAATACCAAATGCAATTAAAACTGCTAAAGAAGTTTTACATCCATTAGGAAAAAGACTTAAAGGCGTTAGAATTGACTCAGGCGATATTGCATATTTAAGTAAAAAATGTAGAGAAATGCTTGATGATGCAGGGCTTACTGACTGTGGTATAGTTGCATCAAACAGTTTAGATGAATATATAATTACTGATTTAATAGATCAAGATGCAAAGTTAAATTCTTTTGGTGTTGGAGAAAGACTTATAACTGCAAAATCTGAACCGGTTTTTGGATGTGTTTATAAATTAGCTGCAATTGAAGATAGTGGAGAAATAATTCCTAAAATTAAAATTTCAGAAAATACTGAGAAAGTTACTAATCCAGGTTATAAAAAAGTATGGAGATTATATGATCAAAATACTGATAACGCTATTGCAGATGTAATTACATTAGCTCATGAAGTTATAGACAATACTAAACCATATATCATTTTTGATGAATTACAAACATGGAAAGTAAAAAAGCTTACTAATTTCTATGCTAAAAATTTACAGGTTCCTGTATTTTTAAATGGTGAGTTAGTTTATGAATGCCCCACTTTAGTTGAAATTAGAAATTACTGTCAAAATGAAGTGAAAAATTTATGGAGTGAGGTAAAAAGATTTACAAACCCCCATACTTATTACGTAGATTTATCAAAAGACCTATGGACATTAAAACAAGCAATGATAGAAGAACACAGCTATAAATAAAATATGTGGAAGGAGAAATCCTTCCTTTTGTTTACTTATATAAAATTCAATAAATATAATTATAAAGAGGTTTCCAATGAATATGCCAAAAATAGGAATGAGAAATGTTAAAACAGCTATATCCGTTTTTATATGTCTTTTATTTTTTGAATCCATAAACAGAGAGGACCCTATATTTGCTTGTGTTGCAGCTATTATTTGCATGCAGCCTACAATAGATAACTCATGGGATAAAGGTTTATCGAGAATTATTGGTACAATTATTGGAGGTTTATTAAGTATTTTTCTAATTGTTATAGATGCAAAGCTAACCGAGCAATTCTATATTTTTTTAATTCCTTTAGGAATAATTATATTAATAGAAATATGTGTATTTATAGATAAAAAAGATTCTGTAGTAATAGGCTGTGTTGTTTATTTAAGCATAATGTTAACCCAAAGGTATGAAGGAAATTATATTCTTTACACATATGAAAGAGTTGTTGATACATCCTTTGGTATAATTGTGGCTCTTTTAGTAAATAGATATTTAATAATACCAAAAGTAATATCTGATTTTATAAATAAGAAAAAAGTTAATTCTAATAATAATAATGATTTAAATGATAATAATTCAGAAAAAGTAATATTAAATGAATTAAATGATAATAATCAAGGAAAAATAAATAATGAAAAAAATATTGATAATCTTATTGAAAAATAATTATTGACATAATTCCCATGTGTATTATAATTTAATATGTTTTTAAAAATAATATGAAAGGATATTACATGTATAAATTTAAGACATTTGGAACTTGTTCAAAAGAAATATTATTTAATGTAAATGATGATATAGTATGTGATGTATCATTCGTAGGTGGCTGTGACGGTAATTTAAGTGGCATGAGTGCTTTAGTCGAAGGTATGAATATAAATGATGTTATATTAAGATTAAAAAATATAAAATGTGGATTTAAAGATACATCTTGCCCTGATCAACTTGTTAAGGCTTTAGAAAAATATAAACAACAAATAACTAACGCATAAAACTATGGACAACTTCATAAAATTAATAAATATATATTTTTGGAGGTTGTCTTATGTCAATAGCAGATATAGGTATTGTTTTAGCTTACTCAGCAGCTATTATGATCATTTTTATGCTGACTTGGTTATTAGTTAGACCTATGAAAGTAGTGGGAAAAGTTTTATTAAATTCAATCTTGGGTGTTTTCTTGCTCATTGCTTTTAATTTTTTCTATGATTTCACTGGAGTTCATATTGGAGTAAACGAAACAACATCTTTAACGGTTGGTCTATTAGGAGTACCTGGTTTTGTAGCTTTATTAGCTGTAAAAATATTATTATTGTAGAGTAATTAATTAATTTTTAATGGACATTGTTAAAACACTGATATATAATATATTTACAAAACTTGATGAAGGTGATAAATTTGTGGATAGAAACTATTGTGCTTTTTTCAATTGTTTTATTAGTTATTTCTATAATGATTGTTTTAATGGTTGAAACAGTGCATACTACAAAAGGAATAGCAAAAAAGAGAAAACAGAAATATCAAAATAAAAAAATTAATGATTACTAAATTAGAAAAAAAGGAGCTGAAAATTATCCCTTATACTAAATAGTTTTATTATAACAATAAACTATTTTACAAAGAAAAATGTATTTTATGGGAGTGAACAATGGATAAATTGAATATTATTTCAGGAATTAAACAATACCGCAGTGAAGTAGATACAAATTTTCATATGCCTGGACATAAAGGCAAAGACGGTATTTTAGATGAATTAGGCAACAACTTAAGTTTTTTTGATATAACAGAAACTTTAGGAACTGACAACTTACATTATCCTACTGGTTTTTTAAAAGATGCAATGGAATATATTGCAAAATCTTATGGTGCTAAAAAGTCATATATGGTTGTTAATGGAACATCTTGCGGAATTATATCAGCTATTACTGGATGTACAAATCCGGGTGATAAAATATTAGTTCAAAGAGATTGTCATAAGTCTGTTTACAATGCATGTATATTAGGAGATTTAAAATTAGATTATTTATATCCAGAATTTAACAAAAAACATGGATTGAATTTTAGTATCAGTTTAGAAAAATTAGAACAAAAATTAATTGATGCGCCTGAAATAAAAATGGTAGTTTTAACATATCCGACTTTTTATGGTATTTGTTTTGATGTTCAAAAAGCTGCTGAAATTGTACACAAATATGGTAAAATACTAATGATAGATGAAGCTCATGGATCACATTTATATTTTTGTAAAGATATATTGCCACCAGCAGCTGAATTATCAGGTGCTGATATTGTTGCGCAAAGTACTCATAAAACATTACCTTGTTTGACTCAGGGCTCAGTACTACATTTATGTTCGGACCGAGTTAATGTTAATAATATAGAAACAATGCTTAGAATGCTTCAAACTACATCTCCATCATATGTTTTAATGACATCAATTGAAAATGCAGTACACTGGATGAATGAGCATGGTGAAGAAAGATTAAAAAGAAATATAGAAGTATTTAAAAGAAAAACAAAAGAATTAAGAGATTTAGGAATCAACGTTTTAGAAGATGACTTTTTAATTAGCGAAGGTTGCTATGATTTTGATGCAACAAGAGCTGTAATAAGCATGTCCGAACTTGGTATAACAGGAACGAAATTACAAGAAATTTTAAGATATAAATATAAAATTCAGATGGAATTTGCAGATTTAATGTATACTGTTGGTTACATTACTGCAACTGATGAAGTTGAAGATATAGAAAGATTATTTGACGCAGT
>JARBUP010000282.1 GCA_029239575.1 Bacillota bacterium | reverse complement strand
GAATCAAAAAATGATTTGTCTCCTAATGTTCCGTTTAATAACAGAGCAGCTTTGTATGGCTTACTTGGCTCTGTAGCAGGTGGTGTTTGACCATTATCAGGTGTTTTAGCTGGTTCTTGTGCGCATGCAGTTAAAGAAAAAATCATCATAACTACAAGTAATAAAGATAAAATTCTTTTCATTTCTTTCCTCCTAATTTTTTTTCGCTTTATTTATGTAACATAAAGTATCATCGACTAAATCCTCTAACTTAATTTCATCATAACCACGCATATAAGTTATTAAATTATTAAAAGCTGGATGAATTAATCTTTGTGGAATGATACGCATTCCCTTTTGAATTCCTATAATAGGCATTATCATGCCTGCGTTACAGTCAGCATCCCAACCGCACATCGTAACTATACTCAATGTTTTTTCATAGTCACCATCACCAAAATATAGTGCTATAATTTCACAGCAAGCATTTGGATATGCATGTATCCAATTGTATTTTTTATATTTTTCACTGCATTCTTTTAAAGCATCCTGCCAACTATTATTATTTATGCAGCTTTGAAGTGCAAAATTAACTACTGAATAATATTCACTGTCATTTGGTATTAAATTAATAGCTGATTTAACTATTTCTTTTACATCTTTCATAACAAATGATAATGATACCATAACTGCATTAAATATTTCACCAAGTATGCCGTTGTTAATATGGGATACTTCACCATCTTTCCAAGCAAGTTTTGAAGCAAGATAAGGATTACCTGGTGCAACCATACCACATACAGCACCTCTCATTTGTGCTCCTATCCATTCATTGAATGGATTATTAAATTCTGCACTTTGAGGTGGAAATATTCCTGCTCTAATATTTCTAATAGCTATTTCTTCTGCTGACCATCCACATGGAATTAAACCAATCCAAGATAAAGCTATTTGCTTTGATGTAACATCATAACCAAACTCTTTAAAAGCATCTAAAAAAGCTAATTCAAATGTAATGTCATCGTTATATGTATTTGGCTCTCTTATATAACTATTTATTTCTCCAAATTTTTTAAATAAATTTTCTGAAGTATATCCTTCAACCATTGTACCCATAGCTGCTCCTATAAACTGGGAAAGCCATGCTGCTTTAATTTGATCTTTAAAATTATCCGTATTTATATCTATTTCAGAAAAGTTGTAATTATCAAAGGATATCTTTTGTTCATATTGTTCAAAGCTTTTATACTGAGTGTATTTCCAGTAATCTGATTCTTCGTTTTTCTTTGCATTTAAAAAGGCATTTTTTAGTTCCGCTGAAATTTTGATTAATTCAATCATCTTATTTTCTTCAAGAGCTTTATAACCTTTTTCTAAAAGCTCATATCCGTTTTCTACTATACATCCTCTATTTTCTAATGCTTGTATAGCAGCAACCATTATTTTTTCTGGAGCTCCAGAACCTGGTACATTACTATGCCAATCAAGTAAAGTGAATTGATCGTAAAAATCTGATACTGCTTTTAATGATTTCCATCCTTGGTCATCTTCAGTTAAAATAACAGGTTCAGCATTTGAAAATAAATCATGTGCAATTTCCCATGCTTTCATAATAATTCCTCTCAAAATTAGTTATTTATCTAATGTGATTATGCTAATTGTAGCGCAACTTTCATCATATCTTTAAATCCTTTTTCTCTTTCTTCAGCAGTTGTTTCAGTTTTATTCACTATAGAATCTGAAACAGTTAAAATAGTTAAAGCATTTACGCCTGCTCTGGCAGCATTGCAATATAAAGCATATGTTTCCATTTCAGCTGCTTTTAATCCCATTTTAGCCCAAGCTTTCCAAGCATCAGGATCATCATTATAAAATATATCAGAAGATAAAACATTTCCTACTACTGCTGGAATATTATTATCATCAGCTGCTTTTTTTGCTTTTGATAACAAATCCCATGAAGCTGTTGCAGAATAAGTTCCTGGCAAATTATATTGATGTGCATAATTTGAATCCGTACTTGCTCCCATGGCTAAAACTAAATCATATAATTTTAAATTTGGATCGAAAGAACCACATGAACCAACTCTAATTAAATTTTTTACACCATATAAATGTATTAATTCATATGAGTAAATACCTATGGATGCGCAACCCATTCCTGTACCCATTACAGATACTTTTTTACCATTGTATAAACCAGTATATCCAAACATATTTCTTACTGCATTAAATTGAACCGCATCTTGTAAAAAATTTTCAGCTATGTATTTTGCTCTTAAAGGGTCCCCTGGCAAAAGAATTGTTTCAGCTATATTACCTTTAACTGCGCTATTATGTGGTGTTGACATATTAATCTCCTTTTGTATTTATTTTATTTTGCTTTACTTATTGTTACATAAAATTATTTTCATATGCACCAAAAAAAAATCCATACACTTAACAAACAGATATATATTTTTATGAATTAAAAATTTTATCATAATTTCTTATTAAGGTATAGATTATTTTTAATAATATTAGCAAAATTAATATATATTAAATGTAATTATATGTTAATTTTACTTCTTAATTCTTTTTTTGTCAATACTTCTGATTACTCAGTTTATTTTATTTATTTTTGTTGAAATTTGTTTTTTTTGAATAATTTGATTTAGGGCTATTATCTTTTTTATAATAATCTTTGTTATTACTGTTGTTTTTGTTTCTATCAGAGTTAGAGTTATCAGATTTTTTAAAGTTATCTTTAAAATTTCTTTTATCTGAACTATCTGACTTTTTATAATTATTATTAAAATCTTTTCTATCAGAATTTTCTGATTTTTTATAATTATTATTAAAATCTTTTCTATCAGAATTTTCTGACTTTTTATAATTATTATTAAAATCTCTTCTATCAGAATTTTCTGACTTTTTATAATTATTATTAAAATCTCTTCTATCAGAATTTTCTGATTTTTTATAATAATCTTTTCCTCCATCTTTTCTTGGAGAATATGGTTTTTTATTATAATCCTTTTTTTCAGTATTATTTGTTTTATCTGATAACTGAATACCTTCTTTTGTGATTACAATAATTCCTCTTTTTAAAAGTCTTCCTAATGCTTTTTTAAAAGAACTTTTACTCATACCTAATTTTTCAATTATAAGTTCTGGACTTGAATCATCATTTAAAGGAAGTCTTCCCTTATTTTTTGCTAAAGCATTAAATATTTTATCTCCATCACGGTCAATTTGTAGCTTAGGTGCATCTTTAAAACTTAAATCAAGTTTTCCATCTTCTTTTATGTTGCTTACTCTTAATTCTACTTCATCACCTGATTTTATAGGTTTGAGTATTTCTCCTTCATGAATTAGCCCTAAATATTTGCCTTCTACAGCAATCATAGCTCCAAGCCCACGTTTTAAACTAAATACCGTACCTTTAACTATATCATTTATTTTGTATGGAGAATCTGTTCTTAAAACATGAAACAAATTCATAGTAGCACATAATCTGTCTGACTTATCAACATACAAACCTACCATGTACTCTCCGCCGTTTTTAAGTTCTCCTACTTGTTCCTTAAATGGCAAAAATAAATCTTTTTCTAATCCCCAATTTAAAAACGCACCAATCTTAGACATTTCTACTACTTTCAAATATCCTATTTCGCCTATGACTAATTTTGGTCTGTTTACTGTAGCAATTATTCTGTCATTTGAATCCCTGTAAACAAAAACATTTATTTTGTCCCCAATCTCCGTTGTTTCTGGCACTTGTTTTATTGGGAGCAAAATCCTGTTATCTCCTCTTACATCATCTGAACTTTTTAGATACACACCAAAATCCTGCTTTTTTACTACCTCAAGTTCTTGCATTTCTCCTAATTTAATCATTTGTTCACCTTCCTTCGATTTATTT
>JARBUP010000281.1 GCA_029239575.1 Bacillota bacterium | reverse complement strand
TCAAGCTTACGCTTAGCTTCATTGTTGTTTTACTTTTTTGTTCAAAATTTAATTTAGAACTTTCAAAGGTTTCTTATGCTGTTTTATTGTCTATGTTCAGTTTTGTTTCGCTCCGTTTTCGAGAGCTTAATTAGTATATCGTGTTTGTCGATATTTGTCAAGTGTTTTTTTTACTTATTTTTTTTACTTATTTTTTTGTTTTTTACTGCCGTTTGTGACAGGAACATTATATTAACATACTCGTTCTTATCTGTCAAGCATCTTTTATTATTATTATTAATTTTTCTGCAACCCTTTTGTGAGGGCTTATGTATATTAACATATGGATTGAAGATTGTCAATTTCCAATTTTTTCTTTTTATTACCCCTTTGAATGAGATCTCATAAAATTTTTTTTAAAATATTCAATACAAACAACATAAAATAGATATATAGTAGTAAGGAGATTTTAATATAATTACCTTATGAATAATTAATGAATATTTCAGATGAAAGAAATCGATGAAGTAGCATCAAAATTGGATTAAATGCGATATTTTTCAAGAATCTTAATTTAATTAGTTTCATTTCTATTAAAATTCAAGCCTTTTTTAGACTTAGGCCCAAATGACATATATTTATACAATATTTTAAATAAAAAATGAGAAACTATATAAATATAGCTCCTCATTTATTTTTTTGTGAATATAACAAGATTCCAGTAGGTTTCTTATTATGAAGTTAAAATATTATAAACTATTTAACTTCTAAAGTTCCAGTTACTTTTCCTTCTTTTCCAGCTTCAGTATTTATAACAGCTGAATCTTTGAATTCTTGTGTAGCAAAATAAACATTTCCTTCTACTGTTGCATCTGTTACATTAAATCCGTTAGCTTGTACATAAACATCACCTTTAAATGTTCCACCTTGGATTTTGAAATTAGGGCTACTAACTGTTAATTTTGGTGCTGTTAAAGTGTATCTTGCAGTTACTTTCTTATTTTCATCTTGTGCATATAATGCTAATTTTCTGTAAAGGTCTTGAGCAGCATCACCTTTATTACGGAATTCTCCTTCAACAACTAATTCTTTATCAGTAGTTAAGTCATTTAATGTAACTATAATCCATGTACCATCTTTGCTAATTGCATTTATGAATGCAGTTTCTTCATTAACGATAGAAGCTGAAGTTACAGCATCTGCTGCAGAAGCAACTTCTAATTTACCAGTTACTTTTCCTTCTTTACCAGCTTCAGTATTTATAACAGCTGAATCTTTAAATTCTTGTGTAGCAAAGTAAACATTTCCGTCTACTGTTGCATCTGTTACGTTAAATCCATTTGCTTCTACATAAACATCACCTTTAAAAGTTCCGCCTTGAATTTTGAAGTTAGGGCTTTTAACTGTTAATTTTGGTGCTGTTAAAGTGTATCTCGCAGTAACTTTCTTATTTTCATCTTGTGCATATAATGCTAATTTTCTGTAAAGGTCTTGAGCAGCATCACCTTTATTGCGGAATTCACCTTCAACTACTAATTCTTTATCTGTAGTTAAATCGTTTAATGTAGCAATGATCCAAGTACCATCCTTGCTAATAGCATTTATGAAAGTAGCTTCTTCATTTACAAGTGAAGCTGTCGTAACAACGTCTACTTTTGGTTCCTCTTTAGCTGTTTCAGCTGGTTTTTGACTACATCCTACAATTGCAAAAGCAGTCATTGATAAAACTAATAATAATGATACTAATTTTTTCATACTTTCCTCCAAGTAAATCGTGTAAATTTATTTATATAAACCGGTTAATCCGGAATACATATGATTTGTTAGTTTTTTAATTGTCAAAAAAAATCATAGTCATATCCATAAATATTAAATAATGTATTTATAATATTAATTTTTTATGCACATCTATTTTTCTTATGTAAATTTATAACTTTAAATTATATAATTGCGTTAATGTCTTCAATAATCGTTTATTTAACAACATATGCATGTTAATTATTAAACATAATTATGCGAAAAAGCAAAATCATTATATGTACTTAATTATATAACTTGTCTCAAAATACTCTCTTCATTTAAAATAACATATAATAAATTATAAATCAAGCATTTTTCATACAATTTCTATATATTTACTATAAGTTATTTTTTTTGCTGTTCTACTTATATTAGTTATAAATTAGTTATAATAATCAATGTTATTTTACTAAAAAATGAGAATCTGTTTTTACTAACAGTTCTCATTTAGATAATATAAAAAATATTATATTGTTTTCTTTATTATATAATGTAATTACAATCATCAAATGTGTTACCTAATATTTTATATAAAAATATTATTAACGTTAATAAATTTATTTTTTTATCATATTATAAAATTTCCACTATTATCATTGTTTGAAGAATACGATAATAGCATTTTACATGTTATTATAACTGTAATAAGCATTATGACCGCTGCAATAATCCATAGTTTAGGAATTGATACATATTTTATTATAAAACTATTTAATAACGAACCCAAAAGCCCTCCTAATTGCATTATTAATGAATTTACAGATAATATTGATGCTCTTACTTCACTTAGTGTTTCACTATTTAATATAACCCCTTCTGCAATATTTGCCATACCAAATGTAAAATATATTAAAGTATAAAATAAAATGAACAATGGCAATTTTGTTTGTAGGGCTGCAACTATTAATGAGAAAGATAATATTAGACGAAATATTAAATATACTTTTTTAGGATTAAATTTATTAATTATTTTACTTGAAAAGATATTACCTAATACTGATGCAGCTAAATAAAGAAATGCCATAACTCCAAGAAGTACCATCATATTATTATCATACATTAAAGAAATAAAATGAGGCTGCCAATAAATCTCTAAAGAGCTCAGGAAAAAGCCAGTTGAAAAAACAGATATAAAAATACATTTTAGAGTTTTATTTTCATGTACAAAATTTAGACTTTTTTGAATATGATGTTTTAAAGTAACTTTTTCTTCTTTTTCATTTATGTAAGTTTCTTTAATAAAAACAAATGAAATTAGCACAACAATTACAATTAAAATTATTCTTATTATTAAATTCAGATCATATGTTCCTAAAAATGTAATATACTCATTTGAAATTTTAGGGAAAATTCCTCCTGATAAAGCTCCCGCTGATAATCCAAGTGCTTCTAAAACATGAATACGAGTTGTAATGATGTTAAGCTTTTCTTTTCCAAATGATTTTATATATGAATCTATAAAAAGTGCTTCTAATGAACCTGATGATAAAGCTCTATTTAAACCATAAAGCACTATTCCAATACATAAAACCCAAAATCCGTGACCAATTAAAATAACTAAAGTGTAAAATAATGACAAAAGCAATGATACACAAAATGTTTTCTTTCTTCCTATTAAATCTGCCATAATACCAGTTGGTAATTCAAAAGTTATAATAGTAAAAGAATAAATCCCCATTATAATAGAAAGATTACTTAAAGATGCACCTTTATCTATTAACAATAAACTCAATACAGGTACAAGCAATCCTGAAATATACGAATTAATAAATAATATAAATGAATATAATTTCAATTGCATATACTATTCCTTTCTATTTTTATTTAAATCTGCTCTGTATGCAATTAGGGCATAATCATATGGATGAGTATCATCAGTAGCTTTAGAGTGA
The DNA here is from genome assembly GCA_029239575.1 of Bacillota bacterium. Lineage (GTDB taxonomy): Bacteria > Bacillota > Clostridia > Tissierellales > Sedimentibacteraceae > Sedimentibacter. The sequence continues at coordinate 216 of JARBUP010000281.1, read as the reverse complement.
TTTTTTATAAAATCACTAATTAAATCAAATAACTCATTAGCCTTTTCTGTTGTTAAATGAACAACACCCGAAATTTGATCTGCCATTTTATTTCCTTTATTATATTGTTCAATTAAATCAGGTCTCATTGTAGACAAAATATTTTGAAATTCACTATATGTTTCAAATAAAATATTTTTAGCTAAAATATCACGTTCTAATGATAACTCATCATTT
>JARBUP010000280.1 GCA_029239575.1 Bacillota bacterium | reverse complement strand
TCAAACTCTCATGTTTAAGTTTTTGATCCAGTCAGATAAACGTTAGCCATTTGTGTAACGTTCAGTCTTTCAACTTTCGTTACTGTCAAGCATCCTGTTATCTTTACTGTTTTTGTGGTGTATCCATACGAATCAACCATGCAATGGTTTTTTCATATTGATACGGTTCGTGATGTCCTTCGACATCAATGAAAATCTATTTTTGGATCTCATGTGGAGATCCATATTTTTAGAATTTTCAGGGTTGTTTTACTGTTCAATTATCAAGGTTCATTTTCAACTTGCTGTTCTTGCTTGTATCTCTCAGAAGCAGCTTATATATACTACCATATCAACTTGTTTATGTCAACCACTTTTTTCAACTTTTTTCGATTCCGTTTTTCAGTGTTTGACTCGCATCAGCGGCAGATATTTATCTTATCATAATATCAGTCGATTGTCAACAACTAATTGTATTTAATGTTTGTATTTTTTATTCAAAACATACATTTTACAAGCTCTCAAAAGAATTGGCACCAATGGTATATTAGAACATCAGTCAATTAGATTGTTATAATGCATTTAAATTGTCATACTATTTTAAATATTTCTATTTTCACCTTGTCAAACGAGGTTGGATTGCCAGTGTAGCATAGTTACTAGAGCATGTCAACCTAAAGTCGTGTTAATTCTATAATTAATTTTGTCATTTTCCTAAGCTTTGTTAATTGAATTATAGTAGCTGAGTGTCTCATTTTGATATTCAAATGTCTGATTATCATAATAATATTATTCCTATTAATTATATTATTGCTGAGAAGACGCCACTTCGTTTTAATATTATAATACATTCACTTATAAAAGTGCTATTTTATATCCCTAAACCAAAGTGACGTCATCTTTTTTAATAAATATATATCTTATATTAACGAATGTAGACGTTTTTATTATCTACTCTATCTCTTGCTTCCCTTTGTTCTGCTTTATTTTCATTAAACAATATAATAGGCCTAATGCTAATTCGACTAAACTTAAACCTATAAATACTACCTTTAGGTTATATGTGTCTCCAATTATACCAGCGATTGGAAACAGCACAAGCATATACATAGAGAATATCATGCTGTTTGCTGAAATAATTGTTGCTCTTTGCTCCGATGGAATGATACGATTTAATGCTTCTGACTGAATTGGATAAAGCATTGTCACAGCGAATCCCATTACTCCAAAACAAATGACTCCGATCAGAGTATTCCCTGTAACAACACATAATGTTCCTATTGCAATAAGCATTATGGAAATTTCTTTCGCATACTCTCCATATTTTCTCGCAATCTTTTCACTGTTAACAGCTCCAATGCAGTCCATAATCCCTACAAAAAACATAATCATTCCAATCTTATCTTTACTGAAGCCTAATTGCGAAAAATATTGCTGACCATAAAAATATGATATCGTATAAAACGTGAAAATGATTGAATAAGACAAAAGTATCTCTATAACTCTTTTCTCGTTCCTCATATATTGAAATGCAGTTACTATTTGGACTAAAAATCCTGCCTTTTTACTTGATTTCTCACTACTTCTAATTGGCTCTGTTAGAAACAAACATGGTATTAAGGATATAATACTTATTATCGAAGCCACTAGGTAACAGTATAAAAAGGACACCTCAGCCAAAAATCCACCCAGTAATAGTGATGTACTTTGGGATATATTGAGAATCATTTCTAACCTTCCGCTTACCTTCAAGAATTTGTCTTTCTTACCCGCTTGCTTTAGACTGTCGTATACCAAGGCTTCTTCCGATCCTGACAAAAAATTATATCCCCATGCCGATAGTGCGAAGCTTAATGCCAGCATCCACAGATTATTTGAAAATAGCATTAGCCCACTTGCTGCTGTACTGCAGACACGACTAATTATCATAGCTCTTTTTCGCCCGAGGATATCGGCAATCGCTCCTGTAGGTATTTCACTTAAAAAACTTACCATGTGAAAAACCCCTTCTAAAATCCCGATCTGCCAAAGCGGCAACCCTTTTGATATCAAGTAAAGCACCCAGATGGATGCGGATAAATCAAAATTGCATGTAAAGCGAAACACATAGTCAATTAATATATTTCTTTCGATTCTTTTAATCATGGTTGTAACTCCTCTGTTTTGATATTGTCATTGAAATTATCATTTTCATTGATTCTAGGCATCAAAAAAAGACATGTTAAAACATGTCTCCCGGAGTTACTGCATCGATAGATAAAAAATGAGAGCCTTTACCTAAAAAAGAACGCAGTAATCCCGTCAAAATACAAATTGCAAGTTTTTGACATACAACTACTACTGCATATAGGCGTATAACCTAAGCCACTCATGTTTCTTTCTCCTTAATCATTTTAAATTTAATTTTATTTTAACATATAACGGTATAGCATTCAAACTTTTAATAATTTATTGACTAAAGAGGCAAATTTCTTAATGCCCCACCTGTAGCTTATAATTTTTGTGACACTTTAATGATTTAATTTATATGACGGTTTAATTTATGTGAGGTTTAATTTATGTGACGCTTTAATGGTTTAATTTATGTGATGTTTTAATGGTTTAGTTTATGTGACGCTTTAATAGTTTAATTTATGCGATACTTTAATGGTTTAGTTTATGTGATGCTTTAATGATTTAGTTTATGTGATACTTTATGGTTTAATTTATTCTCCATGCACTTTCTTGTTACTCAGTTAAATAAGGTACTGTAGCTCCAATTGCTGTACTAAAAACAGCATAAGGTGGAACAATAAAGTTAATGGAATAAAGTTTGCTTACTTCTTCAAATACACTTTTAGTTTGAGGTAAAGAAGTTAGTGCGCCGGTTAAAACCACATCACGAATCGGGCTATCCAGACAGGCAAAGACAGCAAGCATTCCTATTGTCTGAAAAACCATATTTATTACTCCAAGAGCTATATCCTCCTTTGTGGCATCACTTTTTATATGTCCAAAATTAGATGCTGTTGTAGCTGGCGGCAGCTTTGGTATTATCTCCTTGCTTATATCCTGGATTGTCAAATCCACCTTTGTTAAGTCTCCCTTTTCGGCAATTGATGAAATTGTAGCAATATCATTTTCATTGATTAACTTGGAGGAGATACCAAGTAAGGAACCACCACCAATTCCACTCCCCCCTATATGAGTAACCTGATCCTTTATTACCCGTACATAGGCTGATCCTGTTCCCATACTAACCACCAATGCCTGATCTAATTTGGATAACATGGAACCGCCCAAACCGATTGCTTGAAATTCATCCACCTTAAAGGTCGGTATACCGTATATATCATCCGTGATAAATGATGCTCCCACTCCTGTAAGTGCTATTTTCGAGATATCATTTAATGATAACTTGTATTTATTCATGAAATGCCCTATTGCACCATAGAGTGAAGTTAGTTGATCCGTAGCTTTTACTTGAAGACATCCTATCATTTCTTTCTTAGTACGAAAAGCCACTATTTTTGTTGTCGAGCCTCCTACATCAATGCCTAATATAATTCCCATAAATGTCCTCCCTCGTTCTATTAAATCTTTATATCGAATGGTTGCTTTATCCTCATTAAACCTTACAAGTTTATTATCCTTATTAAATTTGGAAATGCAAGAAAAAAGTTTTATAACTTCAAAATCTTTTTTATAATCAGGAGTAAATATTATAGAAAGAAATTATAAAACGGGATATTTCTCTACTTATATTATAAACTCACCAAGATTACAAAATCACCAGTGCATAAAATTATCAATATTTATAACTATATATATTTTTTTACATAATAAAAAACCCAAAATATCACTATTTTGAGTTGATCATTTCATATTATATTGACTTAAATACTACACACGGAATGCTAAGCATTCCAAAGATTATT
>JARBUP010000033.1 GCA_029239575.1 Bacillota bacterium | reverse complement strand
GAATTATATTATCAATATATTTATTAAGTTCATTGGAAAAAGCACTAATATCTTCAGCTAATAAAGTTAACCCTGCCGCAAGTTTATGGCCGCCATATTTTACTAAATATTTATCGATATATTTAAAAGCTTCATATATATCTAAATAATTCAAACTTCTTGCAGAACCTTTACCAATACCATTTTTTACTGAAATGACTATAGTTGGTTTCTCATATTTGTCAGTTAGTTTAGAAGCAACTATACCGAGAACTCCCTCATGCCAGTTTGTCCCATATACTACTAAAATATGTTTTTTATATAATTCATTTATTTCAATTTTATTTACAGCTTCATTAAAAATTTCTTGCTCTGTTTGTTTTCTTTCAAAATTTAGTTTTTCAAGATCATCAGCAAGTTTATCAGCTTCAAGTTCATCATTAGTTAACATAAGTTCTATGGCTTTTTTAGCAGAACTCATTCTACCAGAAGCATTTATTCTTGGTGCAATTATATAACCTATATGATATGATTCAATAGTTTTATCTGTTATTCCTGATTTTTCTATAAGTTTTTTAAGCCCAATAATTTTAGAATTATTAATATACTTTAAACCATTATATGTAATAATTCTATTATCACCTATTAAGTCAACAATATCAGCAATCGTACCAAGACATGCAAGTTCTAACATTTCATCTTCAATATTCTCTATATTTAAGTATGAATTTAAATGTCTCAAAAATTTAAAAGAAAGCCCTGCAGCACAAAGTTGCTTGTTTTTTGACGGGCAATTTTTTTGTTTTGGGTTAACAACTGCAAATGCATTTGGTATAATATCACCACATTGGTGATGGTCTAAAACTATTACAGTTTTACCAAGAGAATTAATTTCTTCAATAGTTTTTATTTCAGCTATTCCGCAGTCAACAGTTATGAGCAAATCTAAATTTATTTCATTAAGTTTTAGTCTTTCTATGAAAACAGCACTTATTCCATATCCTTCCCCTTCTCTTTCAGGTACATAATATGAAATATCACAGCCAGCTTTTAATAAATATTTCATAAACTGGCTTATTGAAGTTACACCATCAACGTCATAATCTCCATAAACTAAAATTTTCTCTTTATTTTTAATAGCTTCTAAAATTCTTTTGCATCCTTTATCTAAATCTTTATAAATCATAGGATCTTCAAAATATTTAAAGTCTGGATATAGAAATTCATTTATTTCATCAATAGTTTGCAAATTTCTATTAAGAAGAATTTTAGAAGAAATATCTGTAAGATTAAAGTGATTACTTATAGAATTAATCTCATTAATATCATTATTTATTAGTATTGGCTTCACTTTTTTCATTATTTATTTCAAATTTAGAGTTTTCCTCATATTCTCTATATTCTGTTCCTTTATTGTTTTCTTCTTGATTAAATATATCTTCATTTTGTATTAGTTCCGAAGTTAATTCTTCACTTTCTTCATTTAATTCATTAACTAAATTTAATTCATTTTCTTCAAATTTTACACTGTTCAAAACTATTTCTGATTGTTCTTTTTGCTTTGTTTCAAGTTCTTTAACTTTTAAAGACAAAACACTATTATTTTCTTTTAAATTTAAAATTTCTGTTTCCATTGCTTTAGCATTACTTTCGAATAATACTTTATCATTTTCTAAAGTTTTAAGTTTATTTTTTAATTCTTTAGTTTCTGATCTTCTTTTTACATTCCTTACAGTTCCTAACAACAAAACTACAATAGCTCCAAGAATTAAGCATGCCATCATAACAACAGCAAGTGGTACTTCATAACGAGCTAAAAACAAATCTAATGGAACTGGTGCTCCATTCTGAATAGCGAAAATTGCAACAAAAATTGCAATTATTAATATAATTATAAAACCAAGTTGCATATTTAAACTCCTTCCTATATGTAATTAGTTATTTTAATACATTATACTATATATTATACTATATTTACCACTTTTTTTTACATTTAAACTAATATTTCTTATATTTAATAACTGTCACCCTTAGATGCCCATTAGCATGACAAACAATTGAGTTATAATCATTTAATATTAATTTTCAAGTTTTGATTTAATCATAATAGAACATTCTACACGTTTCTTTTGTAGCTCACATCCAACTTCATAAGGTATTTTAAAATCCTTGTTGAAATTATATGCATTAGCATGACATCCACCACTGCAGAAATATTTTGCCCAACACTTATTACATGTAGGTTTATCATTAACTGAAACATCTTTAAATTTATTAACTACTTCGACCTCTGTAACGCCTTCATCAACATTTCCAATAATAAATTCTTTTTCTCCAACAAACTGATGACATGGATAATAATCTCCTTCAGGAGTTACTGCAACATATTCAGTGCCAGCTCCACATCCAATTGAACGTTTATAAACGCAAGGGCCACCTTCTAAGTCAATATTGAAATGGAAAAAGTTAAATTCCTTATTTGAATCTTTGCGAGCTTCAACATAGAATTTTGCCAATTCTTCATATTCCTGCTTTAATTGTTCTACATGTTCGTCTAACAAAGCATATTTTTCTTCAGGTTTTGCAACAACAGGTTCAACTGAAATATTTTTAAATCCAAGTTCTCTCATATGCTTTATATCTTCTGAAAAGTCAAGGTTATATGCAGTAAAAGTACCTCTAGCATGATATTCCTTATCCCCTCTTTTTTCAATTAAGTTTTGGAAGTTCTTAACTATCACATCATAACTTCCTTTATCATTAACAGTTTTACGCATACGGTCATTTGTTGATTTTCTACCATCTAAGCTTAAAACTACATTGCTCATATTTTCATTTATATAATCAATTTTTTCATCATCTAATAAAACGCCATTAGTTGTAATAGTAAATCTAAAATTTTTATTATACGGTTTTTCTAAGCTTCTTCCATACTCAACTAATTGTTTAATAACGTCAAAATTCATTAAAGGTTCGCCACCGAAAAAATCTACTTCAAGGTTTACTCTTTTTTCTGAACTTTTAACTAAAAAATCAAAAGCTTTTTTTCCTACTTCAAAACTCATTAAACTTTTTTCGCCTTTAAAATCACCTTGAGAAGCAAAACAGTATTCACATTTTAAATTACAATCATGTGCCATATTTAAACACATAGCTTTTATTGCAGGTTTTATTTTATTTCCTACAACAGTTTCTTCTGTATAAAGCATTTTATTTTCAATTAAATAATTTATTTCAGATACGGCTTCATCAGTTATATCTTGTCCATATTTCAAATAAATATTCTTTAACATTTTTTCTGATTTATAGCTTTCTTCATTTAATAAATCATATATAATTTCATCAACTATATGTACCAACCCGCTATTTGTATCTATTACTCCGTACATATCATTCATTTTAAAACTGTGTATCATTTTATTCCTCCAAAAATTACAAAGTTATTTCTTCATTCTTATTTATATTTTAATTAAATATTTACCAATTAAAAAGTAGTGGCATATGCCACTACATAATTATTTGTTCTCGCACTTTTGATTTCCTACAGTACAAGAAGTCTTACAAGCAGATTGACAAGAAGTTTGGCATTCTCCGCAACCTTTAACATTAACATTATCTGTTAATTTCGTTTTGTTTAAAGTTTTAATATGTATCATTTTTTACCTCCTAAGACAACTTTACACATTATATCATTTCTTAAGACGTTTATAAAGCATTTTTTTATTTTAATAGGAAAGTTTTCATTTTTTAAGGGACGGTCCTTTCTTTTATCAGAGCCATCTTCAGGGCTTTAAGGACCGTCCCTTTTTTATATTATTTAATATTTACGCCTATTACTCCGCCAATTATAGAAATAGGAAGATAAATTAAATTTTGTATTATATTTATTTCATCAGCAGATTTCATTATGAATTTTATAATAAATATAACTGCAAAATATAGAATCCATATTTCCATGCCCCTTAATAATCCTTTTTCATGAGTGCTTCTTGAATATAACAATGATGCCACAAACATGCAGAGTGGAACAACAAAATTATATGCTAATTCAATAGCTTGATTAGTTGAGAAAAAATATAAGTAAACAGTAAGGATTAAAGACGTCACAAAAATCATTATCATTAAATATAATGAATATTTTACTAATGCTCCTATTTTCATATAAACCTCCATTAATTATAACTTAATTACATTAACATTTTATTCACTTTTTATAAAAAAAGAACTTCGATTTTCTTTTTTTAAATTATTAAATAAACTAAAATACGACCAATCCGTTTGAATGAAAGTTTATAATTTAAACTTGCAAAATACTTGTTTACAAAATAACAAGTATTTGTTATAATAATTTTGTTGAGACAATTGAATATCGTCTAAAAGGGAGTAGTTTTAAATTATTAGTCAACATCATGAATGAAAATTCTGGCTAATAATCTGCCTAGGTAACCAGACTTTTAGTATATTTTTTTAATTTATAGAAAATATATTAAAGGTCTTTTTTATATAAGCCAAAGTAAATGTTTTCATTCTTTCAACAATTAACTAAGCATATAAATTGTAAAGCAATTTTATGAATATATTAAAATTTTTCAAAAAAAGGAGATTCAAAATGTACTATCAAAAAGGCATTGATGATGTTTGTGCAAAGTTAAAAACTACTAAAAGCACAGGTCTTACTCAAGAACAAGCAAAAAAATTGTATGATGAAAATGGTCCAAATGCTTTAGTTGAACAAAAAGGCAAAACAAAATTACAAATGTTTTTAGCTCAACTTCAAGATACCATGATTTACATACTTTTTGCAGCAGCAGCTATTTCAATATTTCTTCACGAAGTGGATGATGCAATAATAATACTTTTAGTTGTGCTTTTAAATGCAGTAATAGGTATGGTTCAAGAATCAAAGGCAGAGCAAGCTCTTGAAGCCTTAAAGAAAATGTCAAGTCCAACAGCAATGGTTAGACGTGATGGTAAAATTGTAGAGATTCCAGCAAGTCAATTAGTAGTAGGTGATATAGTATTACTTGAAGCAGGTCGTGTAATTCCTGCAGATTTAAGACTTATACAATCAGTTAATCTTAAAATTGAAGAATCTGCTTTGACTGGTGAATCAGTACCAGTAGAAAAAGATGCAAACTTCGTAGCTACAAGCGATGTAGGTATTGGCGATCAAATAAATATGGCCTTTTCATCTACAAGCGTTTCATATGGCCGTGGTGAAGGTGTTGTTGCTTATACAGGTATGGATACTGAAATAGGTAAAATTGCAACTATGCTTACAGAAACTCAAAATGAATTAACACCACTTCAAAAACGACTTAATGAATTAGGTAAAGTTCTTGGTATTATTGCCATTGTTATATGCGTAGCTATGTTTGCAATAGCTGTTTTACAAAAACGTGATATTGCTGAAATGTTAATCACTGCAATTTCATTAGCAGTTGCTGCAATACCTGAAGGTCTTACAGCTGTTGTTACAATAGTTTTAGCTCTTGGCGTTCAAAGAATGGTTGCTGTTAACACTATCGTTCGTAAACTTCCTTCAGTTGAAACATTAGGTGCAGTTTCGGTTGTATGTTCAGATAAAACTGGTACATTAACTCAAAATAAAATGACTGTTACAAAAGTTTACTTAAACGGTCAAGTTAAAGATGTAAAAGAACTTTCATATGAAAAAGATACATTATTTATGGATGGCTTTGTTCTTTGTAATGATGCTTCAACAGCTAACGATTCAAGAATTGGTGATCCAACAGAATTAGCCCTTCTTGATATGGGTGCTTTAGTAAATGTTACAAGAGAAGGTATTGAAGAAAAAGCTCCAAGAATTAATGAACAAGCATTTGATTCTACTCGTAAAATGATGACAACTGTTCATAAATATGAAAATGGTAAAGTAATGGGTTACACAAAAGGAGCTATGGATATACTTCTTAAAAAATGTGTAAAAATAATTAAAAATGGTGTAGTAACAGATATAACAGAACAAGATTTAATAGATATTGACCAAGCAGCAGGTGAAATGGCAAAAGGAGCACTTAGAGTTTTAGCATTGGGTGTTAAAGAAGGTGATGACTCTGCTAAAGAAGAAAATCTTACATTTGCTGGTTTAGTAGGTATGATTGACCCTCCTCGTCCAGAAGCTAAAAATTCTGTTAAAGAATTTAAAGAAGCTGGTATTACAACAATAATGATCACTGGTGACCACAGAGATACAGCTTTAGCTATAGCAAAAGAATTAGGAATAGCTGATGATGAAAATCAATGTATTACTGGTAGTGAATTAAACGAAATGACACAAGAACATTTAAATGGTATAGTTAAAAATCTTCGTGTATTTGCTCGTGTTTCTCCAGAACATAAAGTTATGATAGTAAAAGCTTTCAAATCTAACGGTAGCATAGTTTCAATGACAGGTGACGGTGTAAATGATGCTCCATCTCTTAAAGCTGCTGATATAGGTGTTGCAATGGGTATCACAGGTACCGACGTTGCTAAAGGAGCCGCTGATATGGTTCTTACAGATGATAACTTTGCAACTATTGAAAAAGCTGTTGCTGAAGGTAGAGGAATTTATCAAAATATTAAAAAGACAGTATTGTTCCTTCTTTCTTCAAACTTTGGTGAAGTTATATCCATGTTTACAGCTATTGTTATTGGTCTTCAGTCACCACTTAAAGCAATTCATATATTATGGATTAACTTAATAACTGACTCATTACCAGCATTAGCACTTGGTGTTGACCCTAAAGACAAAGATATAATGAAAGCAAAACCACGTGATCCAAATGAAGGATTATTTGCAAACGGCGCAATGGCATTTACAATATACAATGGATTCATGATCGCTTGTTTAACATTAGGTGCATTCTTATGGTCACCAATCAGACATTTAGGTGCAGAAGGATTACAAGTAACACTTGCTAATATTAAAGTAGCTTTAGAAGATCCATTTATTATATCACATGCTCAAACATATGCATTTACAACTCTTGGTGTATCACAGTTGTTCCATGCAATTGGTATGAGAAACTATGATAAATCATTATTCAAAATGAATTTATTGGAAAACAAAGCTATGATAGGTGCTTTCATATTAGGATTATTCCTTCAAGTAATAGTTACTGAAGTACCATTCTTAGTTGAAGTATTTGAAACAGCTCAATTACATTTAGAAGAATGGATTAACTTAATATTATTATCAATGGTTCCATTAGTATCACATGAGGTAATAGTGTTTGGTAAAAAGTTTATAAAAAAATAATTAATAAAAAATACAACTCGCGAAAATGCCACTGAACAACTTAATATTTCATAGTGACATTCGTTAAATTCAAAAAGAAAAGACCATTTAGAATTATATTTTTAACTCTAAATGGTCTTTTTCTTATAATACTTTTATGTTATACGCTCTAATTTTGTGTTTTTAACCTATTAATTTGTTTTAAGCATTAATTTAATTTATTATTTTAGTAGCATATTTCCATTTTAATATTCTTAAAACTGATTCATCAATTCTTTCTATTGATATAACTTTAGATTTTACAGCATTTAAAAGAGTATTATAACTTTTTTCAAAATCAGTGACAATGAGCATATCTTCACCAGCTAAAACTGCTGTTACCTCAGGTTCATGTACATTTTTTAACTGCTGTACTGCTCCCATTGATAAATCATCAGTCATAATAACGCCTTTAAATTCCAAATCATGTCTTAATATATTAATTACTTTTTTTGAAAGAGATGCTGCATATTCTTTATCCATAGATTCAACTATATTATGTGAAACAAGAATAGTCTGTGTTCCTGATTTTATTCCTGATTCAAATGGCAAAAAGTCATTGGTAACAAAATCTTCATAGGTTCTTTTATCAACAGCTGAACCAGTATGAGTATCTACATTATTCCCATATCCGGGAAAATGCTTTAATGTACTTGAAATTCCTGCCTCATTCATTGCTTTCACAACAGTTTTTACGTATTTTGAAGTCTGCAGTGCATTTGCTCCAAAAGACCTTTCGTTAATAAAATCAGCTTCATTAACTGAAACATCTGCTACCGGTGCTAAATTTAAATTAATGCCTAAATTAAGCAAAAAATTTGATTTCTTGATCGTATCACTATATATTTCTTCAAAACCACCTAATTTATATAATTCTTGAGGGGATTTAAATGTATATTCTGACAAATTGCGATTTGAACTTGCCCTTACAACAGTCCCACCTTCTTCATCAACACCTATAACCATTGGTATATTGCTTTTAGATTGATATAATTTAATGTCATCAATTACATTTTCCTCTGTTTTATCGGTAAAATCCCTACCAAATAAAATAAACCCTCCAGGATTCATAGACATAAATAAATCAAGTTGATCTTTTAATGGACATCTAACCAAAAATAATTGACCTACTTTTTCTTCTATAGTCATTTCTTTTAATTTATTCAGTGCTTGTTCTTCAATTTTATCAATCACTTCATTTTTGTTATTATCGTTTCCATTGTTGCTGTTATTATTGTTATTATTGTTTTCTTCCGTTTGATTATTATCCTTTACTGGATTTTTACTGCATGAAGTAAAAGCAAATAACATAATCATAATAAAAATTAATATAGTTAAATTGTATTTTTTCATTTTATGTCCTCTTGAAATTTATGTATACTTAATATTACCAATTTTTTTTACTATTATCAACATAAATACTGTTTTTAGCGTTGTATTTTATTAAAACTAAATAAAAAAAGACGCATATAACAGCGCCTTTTTTTAAAGCCACATAAAAAAGAGCTTCAAGCTCTTTAGTATGTTTTATTTATTTTCATCGTCTTTTATTTCATTATTTTCAATTGCTTCTATAACTTCTTCTTTAATTTCAGATTTATTTTCTTTACCTTTTTTGTTTACTGTTCCGATAGCCCATTTAGAAAAAGTAATTCTTTGTTTTGCATGTGGCATTTCTAAAGTAACTGAATCATCATTAACTTTGACAATTTTTCCATGAATTCCGCCTATAGTAATAACTTCATCACCTATTGTAAGGCTGTCCCTCATGTTTTTTACTTCTTTGTCTTTCTTTTTTTGTGGTCGAATCATGAAAAAATACATTACTCCGAATAACACGACCATCATAATTAAACTACTTGCTTCTGCTGGCATAAATCCTCCTAAATTTTAATATATCCATAACTTTTATAAAATTCATTTTTGAATTCCAAAAAATTATCTTCCATTATACTAATTCTAATACTTTTCATCAAATTAATCAAGAAAAATAAATTATGAATTGAAGCAAGCCTTGCTCCTAAGATTTCATTTTCACTAAAAAGATGTCTTACATATGCTCTTGAGTAGTTTTTACAAGCATAACACTGGCAATTTTCATCTATAGGTGAAAAATCATTCTTATATTTTGCATTTTTAATAGTAAGCTGTCCTTTGCTTGTTAAAAATGCTCCATGTCTTGCTATTCTTGTTGGAAGAACGCAATCTGCCATATCTATTCCTCTTTCAACAGCTTCGAATAAATAATCAGGACTACCTACTCCCATTAAATATCTTGGTTTGTCTTTTGGTAATAAATCAACTGTATAATCCATAACCTCACACATAATATCTATAGGTTCTCCAACACTTAAACCACCTATGGCATAACCAGGGAAATCAAGTTCAGTTATTTGTTTTGCGCTTTCTCTTCTTAAATCTTCATACATACTTCCTTGAACTATTCCAAACAAAGCTTGGTTTTCAGTATTCTTGTGGGATTCCTTGCAGCGTGCTGCCCACCTTGTTGTTCTTTCCATTGAATTTTTAGCATATTCATATGTTGCTGGGTAAGGAACACATTCATCAAATGCCATCATGATATCTGAGCCCAGACAATTTTGAATTTCAACTGCTTTTTCTGGACTTATGAATTGTTTAGAACCATCAATATGTGATCTAAATTCAACGCCCTCTTCTTTTATTTTTCTTAATTTTCCAAGACTAAAAACTTGAAATCCACCTGAATCAGTTAATATTGGGCGATCCCAATTCATAAATTTATGAAGTCCACCAGCTTCTTTTATAAGTTCATGTCCCGGTCTTAAAAATAAATGATATGTATTAGATAATATTATTTGTGCTTCCATATCCTTTAATTCTTCAGGAGTCATTGTTTTAACAGTAGCTTTTGTTCCAACTGGCATGAATATAGGTGTTTCTATTACACCATGATTTGTATGAATTTTTCCTAAACGTGCCTTGCATTCTTTAGATTCTTTTAATAATTCAAATTTAAACATATTTCACCTTCTCTACTTTGACTTTTACTTTATAAACATAGCATCTCCAAAGCTGAAGAAACGATATTTATTTTCTACTGCATTTTTGTATGCATTTAATACATTTTCTTTTCCTGCCATTGAGCTAACTAACATAACCAGTGTTGATTCTGGTAAATGAAAATTAGTAATGAGAGAATCAACAACTTTAAATTTATAACCCGGATAAATAAATATATCAGTCCATCCATTTTGTTCTCTTACAAAACCATTTTCATCCCCAATAGTTTCAAGGGTTCTTGTACTTGTTGTACCAACCGAAATAACTCTATTGCCGTTTTGCTTTGCTTTATTTATTTTTTCAGCTTCATCATTTGTAAGTTCATAATATTCAGAATGCATTTTATGTTCTAATATAAATTCTGATTTTACAGGTCTAAAAGTACCTAAACCTACATGAAGTGTAAGTTTTGCTATATTTACACCCTTTTGTTCTATTTTTTTTAAAAGCTCTTCATTAAAATGAAGACCTGCAGTTGGTGCTGCAGCAGAACCTGCATTCTTAGCGTAAATAGTTTGATATCTACTCTTATCCTGTAATATTTCATGTATATATGGGGGTAACGGCATTTCACCTAATTGGTCCAATATTTCTTCGAATATTCCATCGTAATCAAATTCTATTACCCTATTACCGTCTTCTTTCACTTCTATAATTTTTCCAGAAAGTAAATTTTCTTTAAAAATTATTTCTATACCTACTTTAGCTTTTTTACCTGGTTTTACAAGAGTTTCCCATTTGTTATCATCAAGCCTTTTTAATAATAAAAGTTCAATTACTGCATTCGTATCTTTCCTTGTACCATAAAGTCTTGCAGGTAAAACTTTAGTATCATTTATAACAAGGCAGTCTCCTTTGTTTAAATAATCTAAAACATCGTAAAAATGTTTATGTTCTATTTCGCCAGTATTTCTGTCTAAAACTAAAAGTCTTGAATGATCCCTGTTTTTTATAGGAGTTTGTGCTATTAACTCTTCAGGAAGATCATAATAAAAATCACTTGTTTTAAAATCTATTTTCATTGAATTGTTACTCCAGTATAGTAATGTTTAATTATTTCATCATATTTAAAACCTTCTGTAGCCATTTGTTTTGCTCCGTATTGGCTCATACCAAGAGAATGTCCCCATCCCCTACCATCTATAACATATTGATTTGAATTAACAGTTGTAATATCCTTGTTAGTAATTCCTGATGAGCTTATAAAGGCAACATTATTACCTGTTATTTGTGTTTTTCCTTTATTAGAAATTATATATTTGTTTGTTAATCCATCCGTCACAGTTGTTGTAATATCTATTGAATCATTGGACCTGCTTGCAAATTCAGTTGTCTTTAAACTTGCAAAATAAAAACTATCATTTCCTTCAGTATTATTTTTCACTGTAAGCCATAAACTATCTACACCTAAAACACTTCTAATTAAGTCTTTGTAAATAGTAATTTCTCCTTTATCTGTATAAAATATACATTCATAGGCCCTGTTATTTTCAGTTACCTTAGTTATTTTTACATCATATATTTCATTAACATCATAATCATATAATCTAAGCCTTGCAATTAATTGATCCTTAGTATATATTTTTTGCCAAACAGTTCTTGGAGAAATATTTGAATATGTATCATCCACTCCTCTTAAATAAGGAATTTCATATTGCCAAACATTTTCTGAATTTTCTGTACTTCCACCACTTGTTGAATGAAAAACTGCATCGATTAATTTTCCATTATAATAAATCATTTCACCCTTTGTTGTTTCAACAGCAATATTAGTAGAATTTTTCTCACTTAAAAATCCACCATAAACTTGACTCGATACATCATCATTTAAATCATAACCATATAAATTGTAGCGCTTTAAATTAGCTACTGCATAGGTACGAGCAGCTAAAGTTTGAGCTTTAAGAGCATCTAAAGGCCATGAAGATGGGCTTTCGCAAGGAACTACTCCGTACAAATAACTTTCCACATCAACTTTATTAATAGAAATTAGATCTGCATTATTTATAATATTAAATGCCATCATTCCTCTATAAGGTTTTGAATCGATTTTAATCATTTCACTTCCAAGGTCTGAATTAAATGATGTGAAAGCAATATTATAATTGTTTTTATACATAAATACAATATTATTTTGTCCATCATAAACTAAAACACTTTGTTTTTGAGTTTGTAGTTCTGTGCTTTCTATTCCATTTTCTTTTAAAGTATTCACAAAAGTTAATGCACTATTTGAATCTACAAAAGCTCCATAGCATATTTGATAATCTTGTCCATTAAAATAAGGATAAAAACCACTTCCTAATGTAGGAATTGTAGAAATTAATTTATTAATTTCATTTTGCGCTTCTTCAAATGAATTAAAATATTTATTTGATAATTTTACATGATAAGGTCCAATTTTAGCATATGTAATAGAAGAAAGTTCATTATAAAATTGATCATAATAAGTATCCATCAAAATACTTAGTTCATCGTCTGTTTGATATATTTTTTTTGGAATTACAGAAGAGGTATCATAAATAGTTATATTTTCATATCCATCAAGTTCAGCTTGTTCATTAAATGTTCTTCCTTTAATTCTAACTCTTACAGTTATATCATCTTCCTCCGCAAAAGCGACTGTTGAAAAAAACATACATAGCATTAATGAAACAATTATTATTTTAAAATATTTTTTCATTTGTATCAGCCTCCAAATTAAATATTTGATTGTTCAGAATCATTATTATTTATAGGAATTTTTTTAACATGCTTGAAACCTTGTTCTGTAACTATTCTTCCCCTTGGTGTTCTCGCTAAAAATCCAATTTGCAAAAGATATGGTTCATAAACATCTTCTATGGTTCCTTTTTCTTCTCCAATGGATGCTGCTAAAGTTTCAACTCCAACAGGACCACCTTTATAATAATCTATAATGGTATTTAGAATTTTCCTATCTAATTTGTCCAAACCTAATTGATCTATTTCTAACATCATTAAGGCATTATCCGCAGTTTCAATATCAATTTTTCCGTTACTTTTAACTATTGCATAATCCCTAACACGCCTTAAAAGTCTGTTTGCTATTCTTGGTGTACCCCTTGAACGTTTTGCAATTTCTAAAGCACCTTCTTCACATATTTCTATGTCAATAATACCTGCTGAACGAATTATTATTTCTTTTAAATCATCCGTATTATAAAAATCAAGATTACACAAAACACCAAAACGGTCTCTTAAAGGAGAAGCAAGCATACCGGATCTTGTTGTTGCACCTATTAAAGTAAATTTTGGTAAATCCAATCTTATAGAACGAGCAGAAGGACCTTTGCCTATAATAATATCAAGTGCATAATCTTCTAAAGCAGGATACATTATTTCTTCAACGCTTTTATTTAATCTATGTATTTCATCTATAAACAAAACATCATTTTCATTTAAATTAGTCAAAATAGCTGCTAAATCTCCAGGACGCTCAATAGCAGGTCCTGAAGTAACTCTTATATTAACACCCATTTCATTAGAAATAATATTAGCTAATGTCGTTTTACCCAGCCCTGGAGGCCCAGAAAGCAGCACATGGTCCAAAGGTTGATTTCTCATTCTTGCAGACTCAATAAAAATGCTCAAAATTTCTTTTACTTTATGTTGACCAATATATTGACTGATTTTTTGAGGGCGCAAACTTAATTCTACATCTTCTTCACCATTATTTAAAGTGCTGGCAACTATTTCATTTTCTCTGTCCAACATATGTTACCCTACCTTTATTTTTTTCAATGCTTCTTTAATAATTTCATTCTCAGATTTATTTTTAATATCTATTTCGTCCAAAACTTTTTTAGCTTCAAATTGGTTAAATCCAAGTGAAGTTAATGCATCTATTAAATCAGATATTTCATTTTTGTCATCAATTATTTTTATTTCATCAAAATATTCATCATCATGATTTATATTATCTAATTTCCCTACTTTATCCTTTAATTCAAGAATAATTTTACTTGCAGTTTTTTTACCTACTCCCGGAACTTTTGACATTTTTACAGCATCATCTTTTAAAATAATTGCTTTAACTGTATTTACATCATAAGTCGATAATACAGCAAGTCCTGCTTTTGGACCTACGCCATTTACAGTGATTAATTTCTTAAACATATCAATTTCTTCTACACTTAAAAAACCGTAAAGCTGAAGAATATCTTCTCTTATGTGCAAATAAGTGAATATGCATGCTTTTTCGCCTTCACTTAAATTATTTAATGTATTAAGGGAAGTATTAATAAAATATCCCATGTTGTTGTTTTCTAAAATAATATAATCCAAACCTTTTTTAACTACTTCACCTTTTATAAAACTTATCATTATTCACCTTTAGTTTTTAGTTTAATTTATTAATATTTAACTATTTTAAAATTGTTTGCAAATTTTAATGAATGCGCATGACATATTGCTGCAGCTAATCCGTCTGCAACATCATCAGGCTTTGGAATACAATCTAATTTTAATATAACCTTTACCATTTCCTGAACTTGCTTTTTTTCCGCCCTTCCATATCCTACTATTCCTTGTTTTATTTGTAGTGGTGTGTATTCATACATAGGAATATTAGAATTAACCGCAGCTAATAAGTGGACTCCAC
Source organism: Bacillota bacterium (assembly GCA_029239575.1). Taxonomy (GTDB): domain Bacteria; phylum Bacillota; class Clostridia; order Tissierellales; family Sedimentibacteraceae; genus Sedimentibacter. Next base: position 1,341 of record JARBUP010000033.1, on the reverse strand, counting down.
GGGCTTGAGCAACTGCTATAGCTGTTTTAACATTTTTATTATAAAAAAGTTCTTCTATGGATACTGCATCGGGCTTGTACTTTTCAAAAAGTTTAGTATAACCGTCATATATTTTCTTTAATCTTGTTGGAAACTCTTCACAGCTTTCTGTAATGATAGCATCATACTCAATAACTTCAAATTTATTTCCTACATAATTTATTACACCATAACCTGATATTGCAAGTCCTGGGTCTATTCCTATAATTATCATTTTTGTCCTCATTCTCGTTAATATCGAAATATATCAAATTATATCACAGAATGAATGTTTTGTTAAGGTTAAATTATCGTTCCACCGCCTATTATTTCATCGCCATCATAAAATACCGCCGATTGTCCAAAAGCAGGAGCCCTTTCTGCTTTATGAAATTTAATTGATGCAGTTCTATTTTCATTATTATAAACTGTACAAGGTATAAAATACCCCCACTGACAAAGTTTCACTTCACATTCAAATGAATTTAATTTAAATTTACTTTCGTCTGTAAATGACACATCTACAATATTTATTTTTTCCTTATATGTATCTATATCGTCTCCAAGTGTTATTTCATTAGTTTTAGGATTAATTTTAACTACAAACATAGGTTTTTCCCCTTTAATACCAAGACCTCTTTTTTGCCCAATTGTATAATTGTATATACCTTTATGTTTAGCTATGAATTTACCATTTTTATCTATGAAATTACCTTTATCATTTATTAGGTTTAATCTTTTTTTAATGAACAAACTATGACTCATATTTTGTGTAAAGCAAATATTTAAACTATCTTTTTTTTCAAATGTTTGTGGGACTATGTTTTTAACTAATTCCCTAACCTGTAATTTATTTTCATAAGATTCTAAAGGAAAAATTACAGAAGATAATTGTTTCTGGCTTAAATGATATAAAAAATAAGTTTGATCCTTTCTTTTAGCATTACTTTTAAAAAGTTTATAAATATTATTTTCATCATCGTATTTTATTTTTGCATAATGTCCTGTAGAAAAATAATCCGCACCTAAATTTTTAGCTTCATTTAACAAATAACCATATTTAATTTTTTTATTACACAACAAACATGGATTTGGAGTTTTTCCTTCAACATATTCATTTACAAAATAATTTATAATTTCATTTTCAAATTTATTTACTAAGTCAACCACATAATGGTTTATATTCAATTTATTAGCTACATATTTTGCAGGCTCTACATCAAAATTTTCGAAATTTTTCATAGTTATTCCAAAAACTTCAAACCCCTGTTGTTTTAATATATAAGCTGAAGCCGCACTGTCAACGCCTCCGCTTAAAGCAAC
>JARBUP010000032.1 GCA_029239575.1 Bacillota bacterium | reverse complement strand
GAACATTTCAATGCTTAAGCCTTGTAAGTTATAATTTTTTAATCTATATTGTTATTCTAAAATTTAAATTATCATTTTTAAGCTCATAAGGCTCAATATGAGCTATTACTTGTGCATTTTTATTTACTTTCCCTTTAATAATTTCTTCTATAGAATGCGCTAACTCATGAGAATTTTTTACACTTAAATTAGGATCAACCAAAATGTGTAAGTCAATATGAACATCATTTTTACTTCCCCTGCTTCTAATTTTATGAACATCTTTAACCTGTTCGAAACTCATTACTATATTTTTTATTTCTTCTGTATCTACTACTGACCTATCTACAAGCACACCAACATTTTCTTTATAAACTTCATATGAAGCATGTAAAATAAACGCAGAAACACCTAAAGAAGTAATGGGATCAATAACAGATGGCAAACCTAATTTTATTCCTATAAGTGTTATTAAAACTCCCAAAGAAACATATATATCACTTCTTGTATGCATTGAATCAGATATTAATATTTGACTATTTAATTCTATACCTTTTTTATATTCTGTTATAGATACAACTATATTAATGCATAATGTAAAAATCAATATTATTAGGCTATCTATGGATATATTTAATTCAACCGGATTTTTAAATCGATCAATTGCTCCAAATATAACTTTCACACCTATCATAAACAGCATTGCAGCTATAAATAAACCTGAAAGTGTTTCAAACTTATAATGACCATATGGGTGATCATTATCCTTGGGCTTTGATGCAAATTGTATGCCGATTAATCCTACTATATTTGATGAACCATCAGTTAAAGAATGTAATCCATCTGCAGAGATGCTTGCACTTTTAATAATTAATCCAATAATTAATTTTGATATAGCCACAACAATATTAGCTATTAATATTATTAAAAGAATCTGTTGTACTCTTTTAAAAACACTATTTTCCATAACAACTTCCTTTCTTTTTTTATATAAAAAAATCCATGGGACTTCGTTTCCGAATTGTCCCATGGATTATAATTATCCACTGCCTATTAAATAGGCCCAGCCCCATATACTTAATGTATATCGCCTGCTCAACTTTCGATACTACTTTATATTATTTGTATAAATAATTAATTAATTATCTTTATAATTAGATAATTTATAAAGTTTTTATAATGTTAATATATGTAGTAAACTGTTTTTTGACATAGATAATTATTACAAAGCAAGAAGTTTATTATTCTTATGAACTCAGTGAAATTAAATAAATAATTTTCCATTACAAAACTATTTTAAGCTTTTTATAACAGCAGGTTCAAATCTATATTTTTGAAGTATCTCTGGATATTTTATATGATCAACTTCGCTTAGAAACATATTTTTTGGTCGTGCATACAACCCACAAGATTCATATAATGCTTTATAAATAACTAACTCTTCGCCAGTTTCTGTATGCTCTGCTATATCCATCAACAAATATAAATCTCCTTTAAAATGTCTGAATATTGTTCCTTTTAAAGCATTTAAATCAATATTTTGCATATATTCTCCTATTCTGAAACTTTATTTCTATATCTAAACCAATTATATCATCATTTAGAATTTTTATCAGAAAGTTTTATATAATCTATGCTACTCTTATGAAATTTCAATGCTCTAAAACTATTCTTACTAAAACATTTATTTCATAGTAATTAGCAGGAGCAAAGTAAGTTTTATTTATTGTTTAATTAACTAATTTATTTCCATCATAGATTTGGTTTTCTTAAATTCATTCTTAATTTCATCTACAACACCTGGTGTATCTATTAAATCAAATACTGTTGCAGCAATTATTTTAGATGCATTAACAAGAGCTTCATGCCCTCTTCCTGTTTTACCTTCATTTAAAAATTCCTGCGAATGTGAAGATGCACTTTCATCAACAAAAGCAATTCTGATACATGAACCAGGCAATAGATATGTTACATTCCCAAAATCCGTAGAACCGGTTTTTTCTCTTGCAGGTTTTATGGCTGGAGAATCTATAAGCCTTGCATTATACATCATAATTTCATTTAACTTGTATGCAGGTATTTTGCTATCAAGCCTTTTCTCTAAAACTATGTCATAAGTAGTTTCAGTCATTAATGAAGCACCATGTACGATTTTATTAAATCTTTCTAATACATTCTCAAGGTATTTGGAATTGTACGACCTGAGACTGAATGAACCTACTGCAGTATTCGGTACAACATTTGCAGGTCCGCCGGCATCCAATACAGTATAATGCATCCTCGTATCCTCTTTAACATGTTCTCTTAAAAACTCAACAGCATGGAAAGTCAGCAACAATGCATCAAATGCACTTCTTCCAAGTTCTGGTTTTAATGCAGCATGTGCACTTTTTCCGTGAAATGTAACCGTCAAACTGTCTGCTGCTAAAGATTTTACATCAACTTGCGTGGAAGGTCCTCCATGCATCATAATGGCAATATCAATTTCTTTTATATAGCCGTCATTTAACATTTGAATTTTACCTCCACCGCCCTCTTCCCCTGGAGTACCATAAACAGTAAGTTTAAACGGTTTATCCTTATATAATTCTTTTATTGCAACTGCAGCACCAATTATTGCAGGTCCCTGCATATGATGGCCGCATGCATGTCCCATTGGCAATGCATCATATTCGCACAGCAAACCAATATTTGGTCCGTCTTCTCCAAATTCATAAGTTGCTCTAAAAGCAGTATCTAAACTACCCAATCCTCTTTCAACCTCAAAGCCATTTTCCTCTAAAAGGTTTGTAAGTGCTTCGCTTGCTTTTATTTCAGTAAATGCAAGCTCAGGATTGTCATATATATAATCTGCAATTTCTATTAATTTATTTTTCTGATTGCATATGTTTTTAAATAATTTACTTTTCATTTCTGTCCTCTCTACATTGGTCCTAAGTTTATCATCTGAGCTACTAACATTAACAAACATCCAACAGCAACCCAAATTAAGAACAGCTTCCACATAAATTTCATCCAACGGTCATAAGGAATATTTGAAGCTCCAAGAATACCCATAAGTGCAGTAGAAGTTGGAAGAACATAATTACCAAAACCATCTCCAAAATTGAAAGCCAAAACTGCTGCTTGTCTTGTAAGACCAACCATGTCAGCAAGTGGTACAAATAGTGGCATTACTGTATTTGCTAGGCCGCTGCCTGATGTTATAAAAAGATTTAATAATAAGTTTGCTATATACATAGCCATACCTTGCAAATATAGAGGAACATTGCTTAACGCATTTGCCATTCCATATATTGTAGTATCCATAATTGTACCTGCGCTTAATACTCCGGATACAGACCGAGCAAGTCCTATTATCAATGCAGCTCCAATCATTGTCTTAGCACCATTTACAAAATGTTTTGCTGTTTCACTTGGGGTAAATCCAGCACATACTCCAGCTATTATTCCTAACCAAATAAATGCACTGGCACTTTCTTCTAAAGCCCAATCAAGTTTTACGCCTCCATAAACAATCAATGCTAATATTCCAATTAAAGATAAAACTACTAACCATTTTCTTGTATTCATTGGTCCTGCTGCTTCTAATGCACCTGCATCAACTTTAGAATTTATTTCTAAATCAAACACTGTGCTTAATTCAGGATTATTTCTAATTTTCTTTGCATACCTGATGAGATATATGTTTGTCACGATGTAGAATACCACAAAACAAAATGCCCTGTACTCAATTCCCGAATATGGAGGCAGTTCTGCAATCGTTTGAGCAACAATTGTTGTGCTAACATTTAATGTTCCGGTAGAAAAACCGACAGCACCGCCAAGCAATATTATTGATGCTCCGACAATAGAGTCAAACCCCATAGCTTTAGCCATCATAACCATAACCGGAGCAAACCCAATGAATGTATTAACCCCTTGTGTAGTACAAATCAATCCAAATATTAAAGTTAATATAGGAATGAATACTGTTTCTTTTGAAGAAAATTTCTTTGCTACCAAAGCAATAATCGATTGAAGTGCGCCGCTAGCAGTTATTACATTAAATGCAGCACCTGAAAATAATATTACGAATATTAAATTAGCAGTACTCATATATCCTTGAATTGCATAAGTTCCTAAATCAATCGGATTAACGGGAGTACTTTCAACATATTCAAACGATGCAGCATCGATAACCTTAACCCCGCTGCTGTTTTCAATTCTTTGATATTCTCCGGCAGGAACTATCCAAGTAGCTAATGCTGCTACAATAACAATAAATGCAATAATTACCAGTGAATGAGGCATTTTAAAATTACCCTTTTTAATTTTTTCCAATGTAACATCTCCTTGTATTAGAATTTTTCTTTGAGCTATAGCTAAAACAAGTCTATATTATATCGGTTGTTTTGTAAAAGCTATTTAATTTATATTAATTATAAGAAAAACTTATATTTTAGATAGCATAATACTTTTAATCGAAGAAATAATATTCAAAAAATTTGGTATTTGGCTGTTATCCTTGGAGTATGCAATAACCAGCTCAGATTGCGTCGTATCCTGTTTTATATTCAGATACAGAATGTTATCATTATTCATATGGCTGATATAACTTTCTCTGTTAAATCCTACCCCTAAATTTTTGTTTACTAATTCAATGATTGTCTCAAGATTTCTGACTTCCATAACTTTTTTTGGTTTTATTCCTTCTTCTTTAAGCAAAAAATCCAATGTACACCTTAAGCTTTGACCTTTATGAGGCAATATTAAAAACTCATCTTTAAAGTCTTTAATATTTATCCACGGAAATTTATCTCCTTCGTTCCAATGTGTTTTACTTCTCAAACTGCTATATCTGTTTATCGCAACCAAAATTTTGTCTTCCTGAATAAACTCATACTCCAAATTTAATTTTCTGTCCTGACACGTGTAAATTATAAAATCCAATTTATTTTCCTCTATCATTTTCTCCAAAGATTTTATATCTCCTTCCTCAAGAATAAATTCAATATTAGGGTAATTATCCTTGAAGAAACATGCTATATCAGGCACTATAAAAGGCGATCTTCTTGACTGAACACCTATTCTTATTCTGCCAGTTACTCCCTTAGCAAACAGACTTAACTCCAAATTAAATTCGTCCTGCAGTTTTAACATATGCTTTGCTTTTTCCAAATATTTTTCACCGATATAAGTAAGTGAAAATTTACCACTTTTTTTGATGAAAAGCTGAACATTTAAATTATTTTCTAAATTATTAATATACGTGCTTAGAGCGGGCTGCGAAATAAATAATTGTTCTGCTGCTTTTGTTATATTTCCTGTTTCAGCTAAAGTACAAACATATAATTGCTCTTTTAAGTACACAATCATCCCTCCATTTAAAATTTATTATTATAACTTATAATAAATATAAGTAAAATCTATATTCTGAATTTTTTCTATATTGATTATAGAATTTTCTCAATACTTTTTAAATATCCCAATTATATCAATTCTTAGTGTTATTATCCACAGTATTTATTTATTTTTAAGTTATTAATAATTTAAACAAAAAAATTCTATGCAAAGTACTAACTTTGCATAGAATTTAGTATATTATTTAATTAAATGACTGTTCTGTTCTATCTATTATTTCATCTTGCAATGCTTTTTCAAGGTTGTTGAAGTTATCTGAATAACCTGCAACTCTTACTATTAAATCTTTATGTTCTTCTGGATTTTTCTGTGCTTCAATTAATGTTGCTCTGTCAACTACATTAAACTGAATGTGGTGTCCATTCATGCAAAAATATGATCTAATTAAAGCTGATACATTGTTTAATCCTTCTTCTCCTTGTATTGATGATGGAGTGAATTTTTGATTTAACAGAGTACCTCCTGTTGATGTGTGATCCATTTTAGCGCATGACTTAATAACTGCTGTTGGTCCATTTGTATCAGCACCTTTTTCTGGAGAAATACCATCTGTAACGGGTTTTCCTTTTAATCTTCCATTTGCAGATGCTGTCATAACTCCACCAAAATAAATATGGCATGTTGTTGGAAGCATATCTATTTGGTAAGTTCCACCACAAACTGTTTTTCTTCCTCTTATGTTATCCCTTATATTAGAAAAAACATCAAGCATTATATCATCAGCATAGTCATTATCATTTCCGTATTTAGGTGTATGATTTAAAACTAAATTGTGAATCATTTCATATCCTTCAAAGTTTGCATCTATTGCTAATAAAAGTTCTTTCATAGTAAATCTTTTTTCATCAAATACATTATATTTAATTGATGATAAACAATCAGTAATAGTTCCTATACCAACTATTTGAATATATCTTGTGTTATATTTTGAACCGCCTGCATTATAGTCCTTACCACTTTCTTTACAGCCTGTTGTTAAAACTGACATAAATGGAGTAGGCATCTGAGTAGCAAATATTTTTTCTATTACATTGTTTCCTCTAATTTTTACATTTACCATATATTCAATTTGTTTCATATATGCATCATATAGTTCTTCATATGATTTAAAATCTTCAGGTTTTCCTGTTTTTAAACCTATTTGTTTATTTGTATACTTGTCAAATCCATTGTTCATTGTAAGTTCAAATATTTTAGGTACATTTAAATATCCTGTTAAAACATATGCTTCTCTTCCATGGCATCCTGTTTCAACACAACCACTTGAACCACCAAAGCGAGCATCTTCTAATGTTTTTCCTGCATTAAGTAATTCTTGAATTAATTCTTCTGTGTTATAAAATGCTGGCTGTCCCCAACCTTTTCTTGAAATTTCTACTGATCTTTTCAAAAATTCATCAGGTGTTTTCTCACTTATTTGTACATTTGAACTTGGTTGTAAAAGTCTCATTTCATCCATTGCATCAAGGATAATGTATGAAACATCATTTACCCCATTTTCTCCTGTATATGGGTTAATTCCCCCTGTGTTGATGTTAGCAAAGTCTGTATATGTTCCACTTTCTTTTAATGTTATACCTACTTTTGGAGGTGCTGGCTGATTGTTAAATTTAATAAAGAGACATTCCATTAATTCTCTTGCTTTATCATAATCCAACTCGCCTGCTTTCAATTCTTTTTCATAAAACGGATATACATATTGGTCCAATCTTCCCGGTGAGAAAGCATCCCAAGTGTTAGTTTCTGTAGTTACTCCTATGTGAACAAACCAATACATTTGTAATGCTTGAGCATATGTTTCTGGTTTATGTGCTGGAACTACATCACAGTTTCCTGCAATCCATAAAAGTTCTTTTTTTCTTTGTAAATTTGTTTCTTTTTCTGCTAATTCTCTTGCATATGCTGCATATCTTTGTCCATAAATCATGATGGCATCGCATGAAATTGCCATGGCTTCAAGTTGAGATTTTTTATTATATGCTTCAGCATCATATAAAAAGTCAAGTTGCTCTATAGCTTCTTCTATTTCTTGTTTGAATTCTATAAATCCTTTTTTATAAAATTTATCATCTGCAACAGTATGACCCGGTGCTCTTTGTTCCATAAACTCTGTAAACATACCTGCCGCATAGCAATCTTTCCACTCAGGCGTCATAGAAGCAAGAATTCTATCCCTTGTTGATTTACTTTCCCAATAAGGTAGAATTTTTTCAGCTTGTACTACCTTGTCTTCATCTTTTACTTTAAAGTTTATATATTTTCTTTCATTCATTACTGTCATATCTTCTATAGTGTGAGCACATAGTTCAGGAAATGTTGGAACAACTTGTGGTCCTTCACTTTTTTCACCAATTATTAATTCATTTTCTCCAATATATAATTTCCTATTTTCCATTAAATATTTGAAGTTTAATGCGCGTAACACTGGTGTTTCAACTGTGCCATAATGTTTTTGATAAAATTCCGTTTCTAATAAAGCTCTTTCTAAACTAACACTTGGCTGTGTGGATGCACTTTCTTCTCTTAACTTTTTAGTTCTTTCAGTATAACCTCTCATACTAACCTCCTATTTTTACATTATAATTATTTGATTCAAACATTTCCTTGAAAGCTTGCATTTTTTCTTCAGTCGGTTTTTTCATTTTATGATCTTCATAAAACATGTTTAATTTCTTATATTTATGTTTTGCAATATCATGATAAGGAAGCAAATTTATTTTTTTAATGCCTAAATCCTTAATAAACTTTAGTGTCTCTTCGATATGTTTTTCTTCTGCATTGACACCTTCTACTATTATCATTCTTAAATTAATATTGTTATGAATTTGGGATAATCTTTTTAAATTCTCTAAAATTAATTTATTAGAACTACCAACAAACTCTTTATGTTTTTCATCATCCATTATTTTCAAATCATATAAAAACACATCCGTATATGGTGCAACTCTTTGAAGGTTTTCAAAATTTACAGTTCCACAGGTATCAACTGCAGTATGGATATTATTTTCTTTTAATTTTTTTAAAAGTTCTTCTACAAAATCAATTTGAATTAATGGTTCACCACCTGAAACAGTTACACCTCCATTTGAATGTTCATAAAAAACCTTATCTTTAATAACTTCTTTTAATACTTCATCAACAGTATATTCTTTTCCTGCAACCTGTCTTGCTCCTGGAATACAATAAATTACACATTCTCCGCAATGATTGCATTTATTCTTATCGGTAAGCACTACATTATTTTCTATCCTCACTGCATTTTGAGGACAAACTTCTACACATTTTCCACATAAAACACATTTATTTATGTCATACAGAATTTCTTTTTTTGGATTTTGACTTTCTGGATTGTGGCACCACAAACATTTCAAAGGGCAACCTTTAAAGAACACTGTAGTTCTTATTCCTGGTCCATCATGGACAGAAAATTTTTGTATATTAAAAATATTTGCTTTCATTTTATCTCCATAATTTTTATTTCAATAATATATATGCAATATTTATGCCAGATATTTAATATTAAATTTCAAACACTTTTTATCGATATGATTAATTTTGTATGATTTATTTTACATGTAGTAGTGACAGAATTTTTGACAGTTGTAATTTTTTATAGAATAAGATTGAAGTAACAAGATACTTCGCTTTCGCTCAGGATGAAAAAAATAAAGGGGCGCTATGAGAGCACCACTTTATTTTTATTTTAATTTTTGTATGCAATTATATGTTATTTTAGCAGTAAGTCCCCAAATAACATATTTATTGTATTTATAAAAATAAATTGGATTTCTTATTTCCTTCCAATTGTAATCTACACCGTTATTAATCATGTGGTGCGGAAAATTATCTTCTGTTTTTGGATAATAGCAAATATAATGTTTTTCTGGCTCATTTTCGAGAAAAAAAGAAATGGGTACAGTAAAAAGTTCAGACACTTCTTCCTCACTATATTTAAGTTTAGAAATATCCGTATTTTTAACATGTCCAAGAAATGGATAAACAACAGAATCATTTCTGGCAGGAGCAAAAGAAAAATCAAGTTCTGAAATAATTTCTATATTGTTTTTTTCAACACCTATTTCTTCCCACGTTTCTCTAATAGCTGCATCCACAGGTTCTTCATCTTCTTCTATTAAACCTCCTGGAAAAGAAATTTCTCCAGGTTGTTTTATGGATTTCGATCTAACTTCGTATATAATATTTAATTCGTTATTTATTTCTATTAATGGAACTAATACAGCAAAATTTAAATTATCTTCTATGGGTTTTGCTTTTGAGTTTTTTAATATATTTTTGATTTGTTCTATATTCATAATACTTCCTTATTTATTCATTACTAATTTTGATATTTGAAAAAATGAAATCAAGCCAATTGTCATAATAAAAATAACTTGGTAGGTTATGTTGTTTATAAAAATATTGCATGATGCAAATATTTTTACTATACCAAAAATAATAAAAATTATTCCTGATATTGTTTTCATTATATATGATGGTATGTGCTTAGTCAATGTTGTTCCAATTATAATTCCAATTAATCCTATTGCCATCATCCCTAATGTAGAACCTAATAAAACTATGAATGGATACTGTGACTCCATTGAAATAGTCATAGCAGTAAGCTGTGTTTTGTCACCTAATTCAGCTAATAAAAAAGTTATAGCCACTGTTAATACTGGTCCACATTTATAATATTTATTACTACAACTTTCATCTTTCTCATTAACAAACGATAAAAATCCAAATAAAATAAAAATTGCACCTGTGAAAATTTGCAACAAATAAGTTTCAATTATAGTAGAAACACAACTACCTATAATAATTGCAACGCTATGATTTAATATAATACCTATAAACATCCCTATAAAAACTTGTTTAGGTGAATATTTTGCTGCACATGTCATCACTAAAAATTGAGATTTATCACCAAGTTCAGCAACAAAAATTAATAAAAATGTTTTTATAAATTCTATTAGCATAATGTCTCCTAATTAAATTATAATATATAATGGAATTAAGTTATATTACATACAAATATAAGTATTAATAAAAATAATAAAATGTTATAATTATTAAACAATTTATTATTAACAAAATATAACTTTAAATATTTAATTATCTATATTATAATATTGTTTAACCCTCAATATAAGAACATCTTTAATTAATTTTTAAAAATCATGTAAAAGGATGATACTATGGATTTAAGAGTTTTAATCACTACTGCACCATTTGGCAATGGTCATAAAATGGTTGCAACTGCATTGAAAAATGCATTTACAAACAAAGGCTATCACAATGTATATGTTGTTGATTTATTTACTGAAGCACATCCTCATATAACTGAAACAATAAAGAGGGCATACATTAAAAGTTATAATCTTGGAGAAGCATATTCTTTCTTGTATTATGGTTCAGAAAAACTTGTTGATAAAAAAGTAATGGACTTATATAGAAATTTTGGATTTAAAAAATTAAATGAAATTTCAGAAGAATTTAAACCTGATATTATAATTAATACATTTCCAATTCTTGCCTCATTAAAAATAAAAGGTCCAGATAAAAAAAACATACCTGTTTTTAACATAGTAACTGATTTCTATGTTCATAAATTATGGCTTAGTGAAGAAATAGATAAACTGTATGTTGCAACAAATGAACTTCAAGAAGAAATTAGAAAAATGAATATTCCAATTGAAAAAACTGTTGTAACTGGAATACCTATTAGAGACGCATTCGATGAAATGGATAATATTAATAAAATTTTTAGAAAATATAAATTTAATAGAAATAAAAAAGTAGTATTAATAAATTCAGGTGCATTTGGAGTTTTCAGAGATACTAAATCTGTTTGTATGGAACTATGCAAGCAAGTAAATATTGAAGTAGCAGTTGTTTGTGGCAACAACAAAGAATTAAAAGCTTCTTTAGATAAACTACCATATAAAAATTTAAAAGTTTTTGGTTTTATAGAAGATATTCATGAACTTTATAAAATTGCATCATGTATGATTACAAAATCAGGTGGAATAACATTAAGTGAAGCATTAGCAGTTCAACTTCCATTAATTATCAACAAACCTGTACCAGGTCAAGAAAAAGAAAATGCATTATATTTCGAAAAAAAAGGTGCTGCTATAATAGCTAACCATAAATACGATATTATAAACAGCACATTAGAATTAATCAACAATCCAGCTATATTAGATATGATGAAAAAGAATATGAAAAAAATGTACAATAAATCGTCCTCTGATATTATTGTGGAAGATGTTGTTGAGAGTATTGAAAATAATGAATTTAAACAATAATAAACCTTGTATTAAGGTTTATTTTTTTTATTTTTATTTCCTAATTTCTCATTCAAAACTTTATAAAGACATTTTTTGAAATTTTCATCCTGCTCTTTAGTTCTTTTAGATGGACCTTTTGTTTTTCCGCCCATTTTTCTAATTATTTGACCTAAATGCCTTGACTCAAGCAAATTATCTATATTATTATTATTGATAAAAAATCCTGCACTGTGTATTACTGCAGAAGCTTTCTTTAATACTAAACTAGCTAATCCATAATCTTGAGTTACTAATATATCATCTTGCTTAAAAATTTGAACGATTTTATAATCAACTGCATCCCTACCCTGTTCAACAATCATAATTTGAAAATCACTCACAATATAATGGTCCATATCAACTACTATTATTAATTCAATTCCAAATTCACGTGCTGCCTTTTCACATATATCCTTTACCTGATGTGGGCAAGCATCTCCATCTATTATTATTCTCATATTAATTCTCCTCGTATAATAAAAATTGCGGCTCGTCATCCTGAGCGATAGCGAAGGATCTTATAATTTTAACATTTTTAGATTCTTCATTATAACTCAGATAAGCAGGAAACCAAAATCATGTTTTAGATTTTGTGTTTATCGCTTAGTATGTTCATCTAATGACATATATACTTTTTAGGTAATAACCATTACATATATAAAGTATATATAGTATATTATGTACAATCCTTATTTTTGATATATATATTAATAAATTTGCTCAAGTTTTATAAAAAGTGCTTTAATATTTAATTTCACTTATTTTTTATATATTGAATACCTTTATCTGTTAAAACAGTTGCATGTTTACCTCTTCTTTTATTTATAAAACCAAGTTTTTCAAGTGCATCAAGTCTGATTCTAATTTTTGATTCTGTTAAATTCAAACCTTCTTCATTTAATTTTTCTTTAATTTTTTCTCTTCCAACTGATATATTCAAACTTTGCAAAAATTTAATAGATTTTAAAATAGAAATCATTTCATCATTTAAATTTACCTCATTTTTTTCACAATCATAATCATCCATTATAATTTCTTCTTCAAAAAATTTTCGGTCTGGAAGATCTGACAAAGAAAGAGTATTGCCTATTCTTACGGCAAGCATATATTTTATAGTACTTTCAAGTTCCCTAACATTACCAAGCCACATGTATTTTTTAAATTCATTTATTACACTATCATTTATCTTAATATCAGCTGTTGTATCAGCTTTAATAAAATATGATACAAGATCTTCTATATCACCTTTTCTCTCTCTTAAAGGTGGCAAATATATATAACCTATTTTTAGCCTATAATATAAATCAGCTCTAAACTCTTTTTTCAAAACCATATTTCTTAAGTTTTTATTAGTAGCTGCAACAATTCTTACGTCTACTTTTTTAATAGCATTTCCTCCTAAAGGAAGAAATTCTTTTTCTTGAAGTACTCTCAAAAGTTTTGTTTGAACTTTAGGTGATACATCACCTATTTCATCTAAAAATATTGTTCCACCATCTGCTAATTCAAACAAACCTACTTTTCCTCCCTTTTTAGCTCCTGTAAATGCACCTTCTTCATAGCCAAAAAGTTCACTTTCTATAAGTTCATCTGGTAAAGCACTAAAATTAACAGCAATAAAAGGACCATACTTTCTGCTTGAATTATTGTGTATTGCACTTGCGAAAAGCTCTTTACCCGTTCCGCTTTCCCCTTCTATTAAAACTGAGAGCTCTGATTTTGATAGCTTTAAGCATATATTTTTAGTTTCATTTAAAGCATTGCTATGACCAATTATATTCTCAAAATTATGTTTTGCAAAATGCCCTTTCAATAACAAGTCTTGATTATATCTATTTTTAATACTTAAATTTTCATCCCTATTTATAATTAGAACTATGTTATTGCTCTTAGGAATAATAAATTTAGATATTTTTACATCATTGCCTTTTATAATTAAAGATTTATTTTCATATATTTCACTGCTAAAAAAATAAGGCAAAAGGTCTTTATCAACTATACTTTTTATATTTTTATTTTCTATATTTTTTTCTATAGAAAATATTTTTTTCATTTCATCATTAGCATAATTAATGTAGCCGTCTTGGTCATAAACAATTATACCGTTTACAAGACTGTTTACTATATTATTAAGATAACCATTTAGTGTATTTACATTATTATTAATAGCAGATATTCGCTTTGATACATTAATTATTTTTTGCATATATTTTTTAGTTATAAAAGTGGTATCCTTTTGGGGTAAATTTAATTTATCCATTATATTGTAAAGTGAATTTATATCAATTATTCTTGGGCCTAAATTTATAACATTGGAAACACATGATGGTACTTTATCTATTTCCCCTGGAGTAATAGCAGTTTTAAGTTTTTTGTAATGACTTACTTTAGGGTAATATGGATAATATTTTATATGATTTAAACCAAGTTCTAATAAATCGTTTATAGATTTTTCAGTTGTATCCTTTTCATCATTAACTAATAAAACTTCTTCACCGACAGGTATACCAGCAACTAAATCAATAAAATCAAAGTTTACACTTCTTTCACATACAACCATATTTTTATAATCATATTTTATATTATTTTCATCAAGCTCTTTTTTCATAGTTAAACTTGATATTATTAATAAATCACATTTAAGTTCAGGAATTAAACCTTCTTCAGATGCATATGTTTCTATTACATATGAATTAGGTATAAATTCTTTAAGCTGTTTATATAAGCATACCATAGTGGTTTTAGAACCAGTGACTAAAATAATTTTATTTTGCATGATATTATCCTTTGATTAATTTTTTAATTAGTTAGTACCCAGATCCTTCGCTAAAGCTCAGGATGACAAGCCTCAAAAATTTGACTTTTACTATAGTCATTATAACACATATGAATAATTTAAAAAATAAAAAAGCTCTGAAAATCAGAGCTCAAATTGATGACAAACCCTTAAAAGTGTCATTCTGAACGCAGTGAAGAATCTATTAACCATTGAAATAATGAGATCCTTCGCTATCACTCAGTATGACAAAAATACTTTGTCATCAAGCTAAGCTCTAAAAATCAGAGCGCTTATATATAAATTTATTTTCCTTCAAATACACCTAAAACAATTGGCTTCTTATTTTCAACCATCATTTTACCTTTTGCAAAAACATAATCTATATCAAGATTTTCATTCAATATACACAAGTCTGCATCAAAACCTATTTGTAATCTACCTTTATTTTTTAATTTTAAAATTTTAGCCGGATTGCAAGTTATAGCTCTAAGTGCAGTCTCAAGAGGAATTTGCTCTTTAAATACACATTCTTTTATAGCTTTTAACAAGCATGTTGATTTACCAATTCCAATTCCAACAAATTCTTTTTTCTCATTAAATATTGGCAAACTTCCCTGTCCATCTGAAGAAAGTGTGAAATTATCTAAATTTACATTTTCATTTAAAAGTGTTTTTAATCCTTTGCTAAAACGAACTTCACCTTCTGTTTCTTCCCAAAAGTCAGGGTCTTCACTTCCTGTAAAATCGATATATCCCCCATTTCTTGCATATTCCACACATTTTTCAAACAAATCTTTACTTCTATTTACATGTGTTGGTAAAAATTGAGTTATAGGGATTTCGGTTTCAACAATAGTTTTAATTAACATTTCAATTTGTCTTTTTCCATCACCTAAATGAACATTAATTATTCCAGCTTTTCCTGATAGCATACCACCAACTCGAGCATCTGCAACTGCTTTTACAAATTCATCAAATGTTGGTTGGGATGAACGGTGGTCAGATAAAGCAATTTCACCAATTCCAATAATTTTATCAATAGCCATTATATCTTTCATTATTTCACCTGTAATTGTTTTAACAGGCAATCTGTATGAACCAGAATAAATAAAAGTTGTTACACCTTCTTCTTCCAATCCCCTTGCTTTTGCTAACAAAGACATCATATCTCGGGCAACACCATCTGTTCCAAGACATCCAACTACAGTTGTTACACCCGATGTTGTTAAAGTAGTTAAAGAAATTTCTGGTGTTCTTGTAGAAAATCCACCTTCTCCTCCACCACCCAATATATGAACATGGGAATCTATAAAACCTGGAACTACCTTTTTACCCTTTGCATCTATTTCATTTACTTTTACGTAATTATTTACATCTATATTAATTGAATTTTCTATTGCTGCTATTTTTTCTCCTAACAACAAAATATCTTTTATACCCAAATGATCAGGTGTATATACATCTGCATTTCTAATAATTGTAATCATTTTTTGCCTCCTGATTTATACCCATTAAATCAATTATGATTTTTAAAATTCCCCGCTTTAAAGCGGGGAAACTTTTTTATTGAAGACCTATCGAAATAGCTATAAAAATAATTATTGTACCCATTGCAAAGAAGAAACCTTGCATTTTAATTTGATATTTAGCCCATTTAGTCCAATCAATTCTTGCAACCCCTAAAACTCCAATTAAACTTGCAGAAACTGGTGTGAATGCATCAACAAATCCAGCTCCAAGTTGATATGCTAAAACTGCAATTTGTCTTGATACACCAACTATGTCAGATAGAGGTGCCATTATAGGCATTGTTAAAGCTGCTTGACCTGAGTTAGATGTTACAACTAAATTAAATAAACTTTGGAATGCATACATGCTCCATGCTGCAATAAAAGATGGTACTCCATCTAAAACTTGACC
>JARBUP010000031.1 GCA_029239575.1 Bacillota bacterium | reverse complement strand
TTCACCACATACAAAAGCCCCTGCTCCCTTATTTATATGGAGTTCAAAATCAAAACCTGAATTTAAAATATTTTTACCAAGAAGTCCATATTCTTTTGCTTGTTCAATAGCTATTCTTAAACGTTCAACAGCAAGTGGATATTCAGCTCTAACATAAATATATCCTGTTTTAGCACCTGTTGCGAATCCACCGAGCATCATTCCTTCTATAACTTTGTGTGGATCTCCTTCCATAATGCTTCTGTCCATGAAAGCACCAGGGTCTCCTTCATCGCCATTACACACAATATATTTTTCAGATTTATTCTGAGCTAATACTTGACTCCATTTTTTCCCTGCAAGATAACCTCCGCCACCTCTGCCTCTTAATCCTGAATCTTGTATTTGTTTGCATATTTCTTTAGGCTCCATTGTTTTAAGTGCATTTGCTAATGCTCTGTAGCCACCTTTTCCTATATACTCTTGTATATTTTCAGCATCCATTGTGCCGCAATTTTCTAATACTAAACGTGTCTGCTTTTGATAAAAAGGTATTTCATCTTGCGTTTGATATATTCTTTCATCGTCGCTGTACATTAGTCTTTTTACAGGTTCACTGTTCATTATAGTGTGATTAAATATATCTTCGCAATCACTTAATGATACTTTAAGATATAAATAATTATATGGTTCAACTCTTACTAATGGACCTACTTCACAAAAACCGTGACATCCACTTTTTTTAACACCTATACCTTCTTCTTCAAGGTATAAGTCAACATCAACCAAAAGTCCCTTTTCACTTACCATTTCTTTTAATTTATCATAAATTAAAAGAGAACCTCCAGCAACACAGCCTGTACCACCACAAACTATTACTTTTACCCTTTGTTTATCCAATGAATTTCTGAATATATTTGAAGTAGAAACTAATTCCTCATGATTTTTTAGAAACATTACATTTCCTCCTTTCTTATTTCATTTATAAGCTCAACAACAGATTCTGGTGTCATTTTAGGATAAACTTTTTCATTTACAGTAATAACTGGTGCTAAACCGCAAGCTCCTAAACATGATACTGTTTCAAGTGTAAAAATCATATCATCAGTTGTATGTTTTTTTTCATTTAAACATAATTCTTTTTTAATTGCATTTAATATGGGAATCGACTTTCTTACATGACATGCTGTTCCGTCACATACCTTAATTATATTTTTCCCTTTTGGTTCAAGGGAGAAGTTCTCATAAAAAGTAGCTACGCCATAAATCTTTGATTGACTTATGTCTAATTTATCTGATAAATAAATTAAAACATCCTCCGGTAAATAACGGTATTCCTTTTGAATTTCTTGTATAATATTAATTAATTCTTTTTTATTTTTGCCATGCTTTTCAAGAATTCCATCAACATGCTTTTTAACATCTTCATTTAATATCATGATAGTACCCTTTCTTTATCTATTTTTATTTTATATCTCTGTTTTGTTAATAATATAACATTTAATAAATTTATTCAAGAAAACATTTATTTAAAAATAATAAAAATGTAAAATTTTGTACAAACGTTATTCCGCTAAATTAAATTAATAAAATATCATTAAAAGTTTATTTAACAAAAAAAATAACTTGCAATACATAGATGTACAAACTATAATATATACATAGATAATCTATGCTAATAGAAAAAACGAGGTATAAGATATGAGATATGATAAAAGCTTAATGTCTGGAACAACAAAAATGTTAGTAATGTCTTTAATAGATTCAGGCGACAAATATGGATATGAAATCATTCGAGAATTAGAACAAAAATCATATGGAGCATTTAAATTAAAAGAAGGAACTTTATATCCTATATTAAAAAGTTTAGAAAAAGATGATATGGTAAAATCTTTTTCATTTAAAATGGAAAATAACAGAATTAGAAAATA
Organism: Bacillota bacterium; assembly: GCA_029239575.1. Classification (GTDB taxonomy): domain Bacteria; phylum Bacillota; class Clostridia; order Tissierellales; family Sedimentibacteraceae; genus Sedimentibacter. The sequence continues at coordinate 14,555 of JARBUP010000031.1, read as the reverse complement.
TTACAAATTAACGCAAAAAGGTAGAGCTTTTCTTTTTTCTAAAAAAAATGAATGGGCTGAATTTTCTTCTAAAATAAACATTGTTATAGGCAATTGATAATTTATTTAACACATAAAACTTTCACAACAAAAAGGAGCATTAACTAATTTTTAGTTAGTTAATAGCTCCTTTTGATCCTTTATTATTCTAATTCTTTGTGATGTATGCTGTTTATAATAATTTGCTTTGCTTTTGCATTGCCTGTTTTTGCTTTACCTTGTATTTCTGGAACAGGTGCTACATCATTTTTTGGTAAATGCATTTTATGATTACTTTCTGTTCCATGAGGATCTTTTGGATCCGGTCTTCTCATACCTGCTTTTGCCATTATTATCACCTCAATTATAGTTTTGCATTAATACCGAAAGTTATTCTACCTTAAATCGTATGTATTAATAAAAAATTTCCAATTAAGTTTAAAACAACTTAACAAATACTATAAGTAATAAAAGCATTAATATATTAACTGCTGTAAATATTAATAAATATCTCATAGGTTTTGAATTATCCATAGCTGAATAAAGTTTAAAAGAAATTAAACTTGCTAAAGATGCTATAATGGTTCCTAATCCTCCTATGTTAGATCCAATTACTAATGATTCATAGTTTTCTGTAAATGTAGAAAGAAGAACTGCAGCAGGAACATTGCTAAATATTTGACTTAATAAAATAGAAACAAGTATTTCTCTTTTTTTAATTAAAGAAACTATTAAGTTATTAACAGATTCTATTTTGCCCATATTTCCAACAAAAATAAAAAAGCATATAAATGTAAATAATAATCCATAATCTACAGATTTCAAAAGACTTTTATCTACCAATATAATTGTAGTAAGAATTATTAACAAAGCAATTTTATATTCAACTATATGGAGTACTGATAAAATACATATAAAAAATAAAATCATATATATTTTTAATTGTTTTTTGTTTTTTATTATTTCTTTTTTTTGAAACTTTACATTTATATTTTCATTTTTGCCTATTAAAGAAAATAATATTATTAATATTAAACCAGCCACTGTAACAGGCAATGTTATTTTAAAAAACTCCAATGTATTGATATTGTAAAACGAATAAAGATATAAATTTTGTGGATTTCCAATTGGTGTTAACATGCTCCCTAAATTTGCAGCAACAGTTTGCATAACTATAACATAAATTATGTATTCAGTTTGTGCAGTAATAGAAAGAACCATTATTGCAAATGGCACAAATGTAATAAGAGAAACATCATTTGTAATATACATAGAACTAAAAAAACATATTAATATTAGACTTAATCGAAGTGCTTTAGATTTTTTAGATCCCTCTGTCATTTTCTGGGCTAACACATTAAATAAGCCTATTTTTTTAAATCCTGATACGATTAACATTAAACAAAATAAAATAGCAAGGACTTTAAAATCGATGTATTCTACATAATTTAAAGATGGTTTAATATAAAATGATGTTATAATAGCTGCTATTAATGAAATTACTAAAACTATTTCAGTTTTAAAAAAATGTTTAAATTTTCCCATAACAAATCAAATCCTTACTTAATTTAAAATATTGTAGTAATAATAATGACAATAAAAAATGAGGCTATTTACCTCATTTTTTAACTTTTTACTATAATTTTATTCTAAAGAATGCTGCTTCATTCAATTTATCTTTATTTACAATTACTCTTTCGTATTTTCCGCTTAAACAAATACCATGACTATCTTTTCCAACTATATCTAAATAAATTTTATTTCCATTAACTTTTTCAACTGTAACTGTAATTTCTATTGTTTCCCCAATTATTGTTGGATTATCATGTGATAACTGTATTTCCTTTCCTACTGTTACATAATCATTAGGAAGTAAACTATCAAGCATTTTGGCTGAAACTCCAATAATCATATTAAGAATTGCTGGAGTTGATACAAGGTAATCAAACGTTGAGTCATTTGATAAATATGCATCTGTACTGCTTGTAACTTTACTGTATTTATAAGTAAGTCCCTCTTTAATATTGTGATTAATCATAAATTTCCTCCTTTTTTATTCTTTATATAAATTATATATAAGTTTTGCACAAATTACAACCTTTTTAATTTTACTCAATTTAATATTTATTTAATTATTTCTATTTCATCTCCTGAATAAATCCAGCCTGGTTCTAATATCTTTGTAAAAATTCCTTCTCTTGGCATTACACAATCACCTACTTGTTGTCTTATAGCACATCCAGTGTGACATTCTTTGCCTATTTGTGTAACTTCCATTAGTACTTCTCCAATTTTAAGTTTTGTACCAATGGGAAGTTCAAATAATACAATACCTTCTATTGTTAAGTTTTCTGCAAATTTTCCTGGGGTAAGGTCCTTTGCCCCTTGAGCTGTCATTTTGTCAATGCTTGCTTGAGATAACAAACTTACTTGTCTGTGCCAGTTTCCTGCATGAGCATCACCTTCAAGGCCGTGATCAACTTTAAAATATCCTTTATCAATAGGTGTTTTTATAACACCTTTTTTTTCACTTATATTAATAGCTGTAACTTTTGCCATTTCAATTCTCCTTATTTTTTTATTTTCTTTCAAACAAACCTGATTTGCCTCCTGATTTTCTCATGAGCATAATATCAGAGATAATCATCTCTTTATCTATTGCTTTACACATATCATAAATAGTTAGTGCTGCTATAGAAACTGCGGTTAAAGATTCCATTTCAATACCAGTCTGTCCTTTTGTTTTTGCAGATGCTATAATTTCTATCCTGTTTTGATCTAAATCAATCTCAAAATTTATGTCACATCCCGTTATCATTATAGGATGACACATGGGAATTATATCCGATGTTTTTTTAGCTCCCATTATTCCAGCTACTTGCGCTACAGAAAGGACGTCCCCTTTTTTTATAGTTCCTTCATAAATTCGTTTTAATGTTTCATTTTTCATGTATATAAAGCATTTTGCAACAGCTTGACGATCAGTTTCAGCTTTGTCTGATACATCAACCATTTTAGCCCTTCCCTGGCTGTTTATATGAGTTAAATTATCCACTTTAACCTCCGATTTGAAACATCATACGATGGGTAGAACTTTTTTTGTCCTTGTCCATGTGATGTTCTTCTGGTTTATTATAAATTGTATCTTTAATTACATTTGCTAAAGCATTTTTATCATTTAAAAATGGTTTTAAGTTAATTTCTTCATCAGAATGAAGACATGGTTTAATAGTGCCTGTTGATGTAAGTCTTATGCGGTTACAGCTTGAACAAAATTTACAGCTCATAGGACTTATGAAACCAACTGTTCCTAATGCATTTTTAGCTTGAAACACTGTTGCCACATTGCTTTTATCTTTTATCGAAACAAGTTCAGGATGAGCATCAAGTATTTCATCTATTTTCATTTCAGCTTTATCATAATATTTTAATCCTTCTCCAAGAGGCATAAGCTCTATAAATCTAACGTTAATAGGAATTTCTTTTGTCAAATTAATGAATTTTTCCACTTCATCATCATTGAATCCTCTCATTAACACTGTATTTAGTTTTATTGGTGTTAGACCTATACTGAAACATTTATCAATTGATTTTAAAACTTTATTTAAATCTCCGCCCCTTGTGATATTTTTAAATTTTTCATGATCGAGGGTATCAAGACTTATATTGACTCTGTTAAGTCCTGCTTTTTTTAAATTATCAGCCATATCTCCAAGCAAAATTCCATTTGTAGTTATAGAAATATCATCTATAGTTCCTAACGATGAAGTATGAGCAATAAGTTTTTCTACACCTTTTAAAATTAAAGGCTCTCCGCCTGTAAATCTTACTTTTTTTATACCAAGATTTGCACAAGCGCTTATGATTTTTTCAAACTCTTCAAATCTCAAAACCTCTTCATGGGATACTTTTGGTATTCCTTCTTCAGGCATGCAATATACACATCTTAAATTGCACCTATCCGTAAGAGAAACTCTTAAATATTCTATTTTTCTTCCTGTTTTATCAATCAAATATATCAGCTCCTTATAGGTAAACTATTTCTCCTGCATTTGAACAATCATATCCTCCAAGCTTTTCAAGTTCAATCTTAAACTCATTTGATTTTATTGTATTTAAAAATTGTTTTACAATATCCAATTCAAGATATTCTTCTTGTAATGCTATATCATATTCTTCATTACAAACAGGTATAAAATCAAGGCCCATCATTACAGCTGCTGAATAAACACCTAAACCAACTTCACAATCACCTGCTAAAACAGCTGCTGCAACTGAAAGATGCGTAAACTCTTCTCTGAAATAACCAGATATTTTTTCAGGTTCAATATTTAATTTGTTTAAATTATAGTCGAGGAGAAGTCTTGTTCCAGAACCCCTTTGCCTGTTCACAAACTTAATATCTTCTCTTGTTAAATCTTCAAATTTTGTTATATTTAATGGATTATCTTTTGCAACTATGAAACCTTGAATTCTGTTAACACATTTTATTAATGCTATTTTTTTATTAGATAAATATTTATTTACATATGATTTATTGTATTCACCTGTTTCCATATCCAATAAATGTATAGGAGCTATATGAGTTTCACCTGTTTTTAAAGACATTATACCACCCATACTTCCAACATTTGCAGATGAAAGAAAATATTTGTTGTTATTTTTATGCATTATATCTGAAGCAATATCTATTATAGGATCATGTGAACCGATACAAACAAGTGTATTTTTAATATTGTCTTCTGTATTTAAAAGTTTTACTTCAACTAAATTTCCTGCTTCTATTCCTTCGATGCTTTGTTCAATTTCTAAAACTCCATCTGCTCTAACTAAGGACATGGTCGCTCCTGCACCCCTTGTTAATGGTGTTGCTATATACTTACCATCCACATACCCAAGTTTAACTCTTACAAATTCGTGATATTTTAGTGATGACATAACTCTTTTAGTTAATACTGCATTAACTGTACTATTTTTAGTTTCATTTAAACCTTGAAAACCCAATATTAATTTTTGTGCTATTTCTTCCATTACAAAATATGCTGATACAGGATATCCTGGAATACCTATAATTGGCTTATTTTTTACAATACCCATCATAACAGGTTTACCGGGTTTTATTGCAACGCCATGTATAATTAATTCTCCCACTTCAGAAATAACTGAAGATGTAAAATCTTCTCTGCCTGCAGATGAGCCAGCATTTATTAAAACAATATCATTTTCTTCAGCTGCTTTTATTACAGCGGCTTTTATTAATTCATAATCATCTTTTACTATATTATATCTATTTGGAACTGCGCCCCAATCACTTACTTGAGCAGCAAATGTTCTTGTATTAAAATCAATAATATCTCCAACTTTTAAATCAGTACCTATTTCTACTAATTCAGTTCCAGTAGGAATTATACCAACAGAAGGTTTTTTATAAACTTCAATTTTATTTACCCCTCCTGCTATTAACGCACCTATATCAACTGGTCTTATTTTATGGTTTGATGGAATAATAAGTTGATTTTCTACTATGTCTTCCCCAAGTGGTCTAATATTTTGCCATGGAACAGCTGCTGCGTAAATTTCAGCATGATTATCATCCACTTTTATTAAATCTTCAACCATAATTACAGCATCAAATTCTTTTAAAATAGGGTCCCCTGTATCAACTACTACATAATCTACATTTTCTTGTAACACTATATGATTTCTATCAGAAGCTTTAAAAGTTTTTTCACTTTTAACTGCAATGCCATCCATTGCAGATGAATTGTAATGAGGTGATGAAATTAAAGAAAACAGAGCATTGACTGTAACTCTACCATTTGCATCCCATGTATTTACAACTTCTGTTTTACAATTTAATTTCCCTAATTTTTTAAAATATATATCAATTGCTTCACTTAATTCATAATTTGACAAATAAACATTCTGCAATTTAAACCTCCATTACTTGTATTGTTTTAATTCGTTATATTATTTTAACAATAACGATATTTTCGGACTATTATTTAAAATTTATATACATCAACAAATTGACCTTCTTTTATTCCTTCTTCATTTCTTTCTATTTTAACATAACCCCATGCCCTTGAAAATCCTGTTATAAGACCTGATTTTCCAAAAATGGGTTTTGCAATTATTTCTTCATTTTCTTCTGACAAAATTACTGGCAAATATTCTTCCCTTCCTTTTGCTCCGTGATAATTTATTGAAAATTTACACTTAACAGGATATGAAATTTCATGGTAGTTTAAAATTTTATCAATATAATATTTAACCATTGTTTTAAAAATTACAGCACATGCAAGCGGGTGTCCTGGAAGACCAAAAATTATTTTATTTTTAGCTTTTCCTATTATAGTTGGCTTTCCTGGTTTAACTGAAATTCCGTGCACTAAAACTCCTTCATCCCCTAATGAATTAATTACATTTACTGTGTGATCTTTTTTTCCTACGGAACTTCCACCAGACATTAAAACTATATCACATTCTTCTACTGCTTTTTCAACAGTTTGCTTTAATAAATTGAAATCATCTTTAATTAAACCATATTTCTTTGGTTCACATCCGCTTTCAACACAGAGAGAATATAATAAATATGTATTTATATCTCTTATTTGACCGATTTTTGGAGTTTCTTCACAATCAACTATCTCATCACCTGTGGATATAATTCCAATAACTGGTGCTTTATATACTTCTATTTTACTGATTCCTAAACTTGATAATACTCCGATTTCATAAGCTCGAAGTTTAGTGCCCTTTTTTATTACTATTTCACCTTTTTTAATATCTTCACCAATATCTATTACATTTTCATTTGGAGAAACAGATTTTTCACCAAGAATTGTATTTTCATCAAGCTTTTGTGTGTATTCAATCATTATTACAGAATCAGATTTACAAGGAAGCATACCGCCTGTTGGAACATAATAGCAATCTCCTGGCATTTTTATTTCGCCTATTGCTTCTTCCCCCATTAAAATTTCACCTTTATAATTTAATAAAGCTGGAATTGATTCGCTCGCTCCAAATAAATCTCTTGATAAAACAGCATAACCATCAACTGTTGACCTTTTAAAATCAGGCACGTTAACAGGTGCTTTAATATCATCTTTTATAATTCTGCCCGTAGCTTCAATAATATTTATAGTTTCAACTTGCATTTCATAATTAAAATTATCATTTATTAAATTTTTAGTATCTTTTACTGTAAATACTTTGAATAAGTTCATGTTTTACTCTCCTCCATTTCATCGAGTGTCTTTTTAGGGACGGTCCTTCTTTTTGACGTGGTCTAGCTTTAGGGCTTTAAGGACCGTCCCCTTCGTTCCTTCTATTTTCTTGCACATTCACTTGCTGTGCCGTTTAAAATTTCTATACCATGTGGAAGCGCTGGTAAAACAAATTGCAAGTTTTCTACAGCTCCTTTTGGGCTTCCTGGTAGGTTGATTATTAATGTATTATTTCTAATTCCTGCAATAGCTCTTGATAGCATTGCTTTAGGAGTTATTTGAAGTGATTTGTAACGCATAGCTTCACATATTCCCGGAGCTTGTTTTTTTATAACTTTTAATGTAGCTTCTGGGGTAATATCTCTTTTTGAAAAACCTGTTCCACCATTTGTAAGTATTAAATCGAGGTTAAGCTCATCACACATATATATTAATTGATCACAAATTATTTCTATTTCATCAGGTACTATTTTTACGTATTCTACTTCATATAATTCTTTATCAAGCGTTTCTTTTATTGCAGGACCAGTTCCATCTTCCCTTTGTCCTTTTGAGCCTTTATCGCTAATTGTTAATATTCCAGTTCTTATCATTTAAAACCCTCCATTTTGGTATATATTTTTAAAAGCACCTTATAGTATCCGTGTATCAATTATACAAAGATGCTTAAATGTTCAATATTTGTTTTACAAGTCTATTCTCTGGGTTCTTCAATACTTTATTCTTATTACCCATTTCAATAATTTTTCCTTTGTCCATAAATATGACGCAATCTGCTACTCTCATTGCCTGATTTACATCATGAGTAACTATTATTATAGTTTTTTTCTTGTGTTTCATATCTAAAATTAATTTTTCTGCTATCATAGAGCTTTCTATGTCCATGCTTGCAGTTGGCTCATCAAGAATTGTAAGTTCTGTTTCAAGCACTGCAGTTCTTAAAAGTGCAATTTTAGCTCTTTCACCACCTGAAAGCCATTTTGATTTTTTGTTTAACAAATTATCTATATTAAAATACGATTTATACTTTTCAAATGCATTGTTGATTTCTAATTCATTAAAATTTCTAAATTTTAATCCTTTTAAAATATTTTCTTTTGATGTTGTATTAAATAAATATGGCTTTTGAACCATAATTGAAATCTCTTTTCTTATTTCATTATTTAAAATTTTATCGTCATATAAAATTTTACCACCGCTAAGTTTATTTAAACCAGATATAATGTTTATTAGCGTACTTTTTCCACTTCCATTCGATCCAAGTATGACATAAATATTATTTTCTTCAAACTGAAGTTCATCTATATCAAGGACTTTAGTTTCATTATATTCTTTAAATGCTTTTATTAATTTAATGTTCATATTATTCGCTCCCTTTTAGCTTATATAAAACTGTGTTGACAAAAAAGGAAATAAATAATAATACAATTCCTATAAATACTGCTTCATTAAAATTACCTTTACCAGTTTCAAGAGCAATATATGTTGTCATAACTCTTGTTGAGCCTTTAATATTGCCACCAACCATCATAACTGCTCCAACTTCAGAAATAGCTCTACCGAATCCAGCAGTTATTACTGATAAAAGCTGTAATTTACATTCATATAATATAGTAATAAATGTGTCCTTTTTATTTGCTCCAAGAGATATGCAAGTAAACTCCACTTCTTTACATATGTCCGAGATGGATGATACTGTAAGACCGAATATAATTGGCAAAACAAGAAGGGTTTGAGAAATAATCATAGCTAAAGGAGTAAAAAGTAATTGTAAACTTCCTAACGGCCCTTTTCTTGACAAAAGCATATAAACTAAAAGACCTATTAATACTGGAGGTAAACTCATGAGGGTATTTGTTACCCTCATGATAGTTTTTTTCATCTTAAAATCATTTAAAGAAACATAAATGCCTAAAATTAATCCTAAACAAGATGAAATTAAAGTTGATGAAAGAGATACAATTAAAGATAATGTAATTACTGAAAATATATCATTGTATGTTGTAAAAAAGTCTCTTATAAAATCTATCATTTAATCACCTGTTTATTTTATTATTCAAAATTATTTTGCGTTTGGTACAAATAATGGTTCTTTAAATTCTTCAACGCCATATTCAGCTATTAAATTTTGACCTTCTTCTGATAATATCCAATTTATAAATTCCCCTGCTTCAGCTTTTTTTATTGGATATTTATCAGGGTTTACCATTATTATTCCATATTGATTATACATTTTATCATTTTTTTCTGTAACTATTTGAAGATTAAGTTTATCCTTCATAGAAAGATAAGTTGCTCTGTCCGTTAAAGTATAACCGCCTTTTTCTGCTGCCATTTGTAAAACAGCACCCATTCCAGTTCCTGCAGATACATACCAGTCACCTTCAGGAGTTATAGAAGCATCTTTCCAATAAGCTTTTTCTTTTGTATGCGTACCTGAATCATCTCCTCTTGAAATAAAAGTAGATTTAGTATCTGCTATTAATTTAAAAGCTACTATTGGGTCATTTGGTGCACTTGTTTTTAATCCTGCAGGATCATCTTTAGGTCCAACGATTATAAAATCATTGTACATAACATCAAATCTTTCAACACCAAATCCACCTTTAACAAATTCTTCTTCTTGAACTTTAGCATGTACTAATAAAACATCAGCATCTCCGTTTTTTCCAAGTTCAAGAGCTGCACCAGTTCCTTTTGCCACAACATTAACTGTTATGTTTGTTTTTTCTTTAAATTTAGGAAGCAAGAAATCTAATAATCCTGAATCCTCTGTACTTGTAGTTGTTGCTAAAATCATAGATGTTTCTTCAGCTGGTTTTTCAGCTTCTTGTTGTTGAGGCTCCCCAGCAGGTTGTTGTTCTGCAGGTTTCTCATTTGAACATGCAGCTAATGACATTGCGAATATTAATGTCATTAGAGCTGTAAATAAGCCCTTTTGAAATCGTTTGTTTTTTCTCATAAAAAAACTCCTCTCATATATAATTATACGAAAAGAGATGCCTTTGGCCTTTGGCATTCTCCTTTCCAACAGGAGGCTTAACTGTTTCCGGTTAAACCCTAACGGCTGTTATTTCATAGCTTCACTTTAGAAATAATAGCTCGGAGATAAATATTAATATTATAATTCTATCTATTTTTACGACATTTGTCAATGAAAAATAATTGTTTTCATCTGAAATACAATATTTAATCAATAAATTAGCTCGGCACTTTAAACTCTACAATTACTTTTGTTTTTTTACCTTGTTCACTTATTACATTGATAGTGCCATCGTGAGCGTCTACTAAAGCTTTTGTAATAGTAAGCCCAATACCCATACCACCAGTTTTTCTGTTCCTTGAAATATCACTCCTATAAAACCTTTCAAAAATATATTTCAAATCTTCCTTTGGTATTCCTATTCCTGAATCTTCAACTTCTATAATTATTTTATCTTTGTTTTGTTTTAAATCTACAAAAACATTTCCATTTTCATTTGTATATTTGTATGCATTTGAAATGATATTTATGAAAATTCTTTTTAGTCTTTCTTCATCTCCTAAAAAATAAATATTTTCTTCAATGGATTTTTTAATATTTATATTTTTGCTTATAAACATGGGTTCAAAACTTGTAACTGTATTATTTATTAAATTAGATAAATTTACATTTGTTATATTTAATTTTATATTATCATTTTCAACTGTTGATAAATCTGCTAATTCATTTATTAATTTTGTAAGCCTTGTTATTTCATCATGGATTATGGATAGTTTATTTAAATCAGGTTTCCAAACTCCATCCATAAAAGCTTCTATATGGCTTTGAATTGTTGCAATTGGTGTTCTTAGTTCATGCGCTAAATCATTTGTCATTCTTTTTCTTAAAGCTTCTTGATAATCAAGCTTTTCTGAAAGTTCTTTAATTGATAAAGATAAATCATGCAGTTCATAAGTGTTTGTTTTTACTTCATTTAATTTTTTATATTTACCTTTTTCAATTAATTTTGCATTTTCCTTAATTAAATAAATAGGATTTAAGAATTTTTTCGAAATATGCATACTTAAAATTATTGCAAAAAATAATGAAAAAATAAAAGCAATAGCAAAAACAGTATTGATTGTGCTTAAAAATTGTTTATCTTCAAAATTTGATAACATGCTTTTAGGTCTACCAATATCAATTGATCCAGCTAAATTACCGTCAAAGCTAAATGGATAACTTTTATATTCAGTATCAACATCATTTAACATATTCTCTGTAACAGGAATATTAAATATATTCTCTTGGTTACTTGAATTATATAATATTTTTCCTTCTTTATCTCTGATTATTACATTAATATTTTCACTTAAGGTATAATGCATAATACTCATTTGAAACTGATAATTCATTTCTCCATTTCCAGTATACTCACGTTCTACATACTGAATAATATTAGCATCATCTTGAACTCTTATATTTTCGATATAATTTGAAAACAATATATAAATACTTATATTCGAGGTAATACAAATAAATACAATGGAAAGTGTAGATATTAAAATAAAATATTTTCTTAACTGTTCATTTATTTTTATCATCGTTCACCTTCAAATTTATAACCCACACCATGAACTGTTACAATATATTGTGGTTCTTTTGCATTATTTTCTATTTTTTGGCGCAAATTTTTAATATGTGTATCTACTGTTCTGTCATAACCTTCAAAATCATATCCAAAAGCAATGCTCACAAGTTGGCCTCTTGTATAAACTTTATGAGGGTTTTGTGCAAGTGTTAATAAAACCTTAAATTCATTTGGTGTTAAATTTACTACTTCATTTTTCTTTTTAACTACATGCTTTGGAATATCAATATATAAATCATTGGAATTAAAAACTAAAACATCTGATATAGCAGCATTTCCTCTTGAACGTCTTAAAATCGCCCTTACCCTTCCCACAAGTTCTCTTGGGCTAAATGGCTTTGTTAAATAATCATCTGCACCAATATATAATCCTGTAACTTTATCATCTTCACTACTTTTTGCAGTAAGCATTAATATAGGTACATCGGATTCTTTTCTTATTATTTTACATATTTCTTCACCTGATATATCAGGTAGCATTAAATCAAGAATTATAAAATCAGGGTCTATTTCTTCAAATAATTGTAATGCTTTTTTACCATTGTCCGCAGTATAAACATCATATGACTCTATTAATAAATAGTCCTTTATTACATTTAATAAGTTAATTTCATCATCAATTACAAGTATTTTTTCATTCATTTAATTTTCCTTCCCTTATTTAAAAATTCTATATTATTATACCATATTTTATTTAAACTTCCATATGTAATATGAAAATAAGCTTTGATAATCATATATCAAAGCTTATTCTTTCTATTGTAAAAATTTATTACGAACTTCTTCTAAATCTTCTGCTTCTACATTATCTACTACTTCGATTAATCCTAAAATAGAATCATTCTGTACTACCCCATAAACGCCTTCTGCACTTGGTTTAAAGTCAATTTCATTTATTCCTTTTTTAGCTGTAAATGAAGTTATTGATTCTCCAGTTAATCCATCTATAATTATAATTTCTCCGCTTGGATTATCGAATTCATTAAAATCAAATATTAATTTAGTACTTTCAGAACTGCTTACCACGCCTATTAATGGTTGTAATTCATATCCAATACCTTTAAATGTAAAGCTTCCATCTTTTTCTGCTTTTCCTACTATAACATCAGTTGGTACTTTTGAAATATCATCGCCGTAAATACTTGGACCTAAAACTGTTTGAGCCTGCTGGCCATCATCAATAGGTCTTGCACAGCAGCTTGGTCCTGAGCTTGCAGGTGGAAGTGACGGATCTGCCACAGAAGTATCAACACCTTCAATATTATCAACAACTTTTATAACACCGTTTATCATTCCCATCCAGCAACTAAAATTAATATCATTATCTCCTGGAGTAAATTCTATTATATTTTCGCCTTTATTAATTTTAAATTCTTTATTCAATGAAGGAATTATGATTGCATTATTACACGTATTCAATTGTTCCCCATTTATAATCCATTTTACAGGTATTCCCTTTTGAACATAAAATGCATTAGGAGTGAATCCGTTATTGTTGGCTGTCATAACAATTTCTTGAACACCGTCTTTTAAAACAGCTTTTGCTACATTAGAGTTGTCACCTTCAATTTTAGAACTATCATTACTAAGTGCAAGTGCTGTTGCAGGATTTAAATTGATTCCAAAAATTGCAAGCCCTCTGTTTCCCATTATTAAACCTAATACTATAACAAGAACACCGCTGAGTTTAAGTATTTTTTTAGTATACCCTTTGCTTAATAATCCTGAAATAGCTCCAAATGTGAGCATTAAAGGAACAGTTCCAATTGCAAATACGAACATGGATAAAGCTCCTTTTGACATGCTTCCCGTTCCAAGTGCAAATAGCTGCATGGTTTGAAGAGGTCCGCATGGCATAAGTCCATTTAAAATACCAACTAAAAATGGTGATTTAGATTTATTTTTTGCTTTACATGCAAACCCTGGCATTTTAATTTGAAATTTTCTAAATAAGCTGAATCCTGCCATGTTCAATCCCATCATTATCATAAAAATACCTGCAATTAACTGCATGGTTGCTTTTGATTTAATTGATAATGAAAATACAGAACCAACAGCACCTATTAAACCACCTAAAATAGTATAAGAAATTACTCTTCCTACATTATATAACAAAGCTGGTTTTATAGCTTCAAATTTATTACTACTTTCACTTCCAATACTTTGTGAAAGCATTATACCGCCACACATACCTACACAGTGTATTGAAGTTAAAATACCTACTAAAAATAAAACTGCATAGGAAGCATTTGTTAATTTAGATTCCATATCAAATCCGCTTGTATTAAATCCAAGTAATGCTATGGCTATAACTATAACTACAATTCCAATAAATTTATAATCTTTTGGATTTTGTGTTGTGTAACCTGCAACATTAATAGCTTTTTTTATTTCATCTAAACTAAGTAATTCATCATCATATTCAACATCAGCATATTGCCCACTAAAACTTGCTTTTGAATTTGTTACGCCAATTAAATTGTTTATTGCTCTTTCTACTCGACCTTCGCAGGATGTGCATGTCATATCATATACTTTAATTTTTTCTTTTTTAATACTCATAATACCTCCAGTTATACTTTTAATGATTTCCTCCGCAGGAACTCATAAATCTCTAATATTCTGTATGTTTTTTCTAATTATATAAAACAAATGTGGAGATTTTATGTAGGAACTAAAATTATTAATATAT